>JAAHGE010000115.1 GCA_010672635.1 Desertifilum sp. SIO1I2
CTGACTTGGTTCAATTTTAAACTCTAGGATTTCAGTCAACAGTTGAGAAGAAACTAAGATAACGCTCAACGGCGTGCGAAATTCATGAGAAATCATTGAAAATAAACGCAATTTAAGATTGCTAAGTTCCTGTTCCTGAGCTAAGGTTTTTTCTAATTCTTGGAACTGTTGTCTTCGTCTTTGTCCCCAATAAAATACCCACACGACACCGCAAGCTACCACCACAATCAAAAGAATACCTGTCCGTTCAATGGTAGAGCGATATTGGATATTCTGTTGGGCTTGCTTTAAAGAATCTTGCAGTTGTTGATTTTCGGTATTTTTAATTTCAGTTAATAGGCTTTGAATCTGTTCCCTGATCTGCACGCTGCGATCGGTGATCGCGTGCTGAGTTTGCATAGCTTCTAAAGAGCGATCGCGCTGATACAGTTCAATAGACTGCTCAAAGAGTACCATCCGCTGTCGGGTTAATTGCTCCAACTGCTGGAGGCGTTGCTGTTGAACCCCGTTGAGAACCGCATATTGCTGGAGTTCGCTTAACTCCACTTCCATCTCTTGTACTGCTGTCTGATGGCGGCTTAATTCCTCCTCCCGGCCCGAAAAAATATAGCCGCGCCTTCCCGACTCTGCTACGCTCATAGCAGCGTAAAAATCGGTTAGCGTTCCCAAAACATTGTAGGTCAATTGAACCTGGTTAGCGTTTTCTACCAACTCTGTTGTATTTTTAGAAGACACCAGGTTAACCAACCCCAACAGCAATAAGATTGCTGCCAAACTACAGGCGATCGCTTTCTCCTCAAGCAGCCATTTCATGAACATAGTCTATGCGGATTTTGATTGCTGAAGATGATGTGCAATTATCGGAAGTTTTAACAGAAGTTCTCACTCGCCGTCAGTATGTTGTAGATGTGGCGCGAGATGGACTCACGGCTTGGAACCTAACGGAAATGAGCGCTTACGATCTGATTATTCTGGATGTTACCCTCCCCAAAATGAACGGGATTCAATTTTGCCAGCAGTTGCGAATAGCAGAAAGGACAAAGCACCAACCCCTCAAAGGTGCAGTTCCTGTCCTGATGCTGACTGCGCGAGATACCGTTGCTGATAAAATTGTGGGCCTAGATGCAGGTGCCGATGATTATGTCACCAAACCCTTCGATCTTGAAGAGTTAATGGCCCGCGTTCGCGCTTTGCTCAGACGGGGACTTTCAACCACTGAGTTAACTCTGCATTGGGGCTGTCTCCAGTTGAATCCTAGCACCCATGAGGCAACTTACGCCGACCAACTCCTCGCCCTCACCCCCAAGGAGTATGCGCTGCTAGAGTTACTCGTTGCTAGCGGTAGGCGCATTTTAAGCCGATCGGGGATTATTGAACAATTATGGTCAGCAGATGAGTCACCTGTCGCAGAAACAGTGAATTCTCATATCCGGGGACTGCGACAAAAGCTCAAAGCTCAAGGCGCACCCGATGATTTCATTCAAACGGTACATGGGTTAGGATATCGGTTGAAGTGAGCGGAAGTTTACTGTATCTGCACCATTTCTGCATATTTTCTGCACAAGAGATGCATAACGCTACAGTATTCTGGGTCTAGAGAAGAGCGCAATTCATTCTCTAGACAGATGCAAGCCAAGTGCTGAGTCAAAAATCAGTCAGGTTAATTTTTGAGCGCCATTCCGCTTGTTCTAAGCGCTATGGCTACATCTATATTGCAGAAATGTTATAAACGCAATCGCTATGATCGTTGAAGAGTTCTATCACGGATGGGTCATTCAAGTTACCCAACAACCCGATGGTTATATCTTTCAATGTTGGATGTCAGAAAAACGTGTAAGTGTCACTGATACTCAATTTTATCCAACAATTGACCGGGCTTTTCGGGCCGGACAGTTACGCGCAGACTTAGAAAGCGTGCGTTTGTCCTTAAAGAACTTTATTCGAGGAAAGCTGAAGCTTCTACAACTTTATCCCGATGAGCAAAACGCCTTAGAAAATTCAGTGGCTCAGTACATTGATACGGCTACTCATCAACTCAGTTAATCTTAGAGGGTTGGATAAGGCGATCTACAAGGACATGAAACTATTATGATACATTTATGTCCCCTAGTTCAGAGTCTCCAGTTTGGAGAATTCTTGCCAGGAGACTGCGTTCAATATGTCGGTTCAGATTTGCGAATTCAGCAAGACTATGGCAATCAAGAGTTGCGAATTCTAGCGATCGATCGTAGCGGTATGACAGTCTGCGAAGATAAAGCGGGAAACCGTCTTGTCGGTGTTTCTTCTCATCATTTGAAACATCTTTAAGAATGGGGTTTAACCGCTTCCATAATTCCTATAAAATACTAAAATAAAACCCGAAGTCGTAGGTTGGGTTAGCGTTAGCGTAACCCAACAGCAGCCAGGTTTATGTTGGGTTTCGTACCTCAACCCAACCTACGCAACTGAAATAAAACCCGAAGTAGGTTGGGTTAGCGTTAGCGTAACCCAACAGCAGCCAGGTTTGTGTTGGGTTTCGTACCTCAACCCAACCTACGCAACTATCTTGATTGTCTACAACTTGTTAGTCTTTGTCTAAGTAGTTTTGTCAGGATAGATAAAATGATGAAATATAAAGGATATACGGCTCAAATTGAAATTGATGAAGAAGCGGATATTCTTTTTGGTAAGGTGGTTGATATTCGAGACACCATAACTTTTCAAGGCGATACGGTTGAAGAACTCCGTCAAGCTTTCTACGATTCTGTAGATGATTATTTAGACTGGTGTCAGGAGTTGGAGACTGAAATGGCAGCAAAATCATGATTAAAATTAAGGGTGGACGTTTGTCCACCCTGAGAGATTATTGTAAGCCTTCAGTTAGCTGTTTTTTGGCGATTTCTAAGGCTTCTTGAAGCTTGCTAGGATCGCGTCCGCCAGCTTGTGCTAGGTTGGGTCTACCGCCGCCGCCACCGCCGCAGAGTTTGGCAATTTGTCCGATAAATTTACCGGCTTGTAAGCCTTTTTTATTCACTTCGGGACTAAAGGCTGCAACTAAGCTAACTTTATCGGGTTCGGGGATAGAACCGAGGAAAACGGCGCTATTTCCGAGTTTTTGCTGGAGGCGTTCGGCTGCGGTTTTTAAAGAGTCGGCGTCAATGTCTAATTGTGCGATTAGGATCTTGAATTCGCCAACACTTTCGGCTTGGGTTAGCAGTTGGTCAGATTTGGCGATCGCTAACTCCTGTTTTACCTCATCTAAGGCTTTTTGCGTGGCTTTCAGTTCGCCTTGCAGGTTTGTCACCCGTTGGGGGAGTTCTTCGGGTTTTACCTTAAAGCGATCGCTCAATTCGCGCACGACCTTATCGCGCACATTGAGATAATCTAACACGGCCGCCCCAGCGACGGCTTCCACCCGGCGAACTCCAGAAGAGATTCCGGTTTCCGAGATAATCTTAAAGACACCAATTTCCGCCGTATTGTGAACGTGAGTTCCGCCGCACAATTCCATCGATACGCCGGGATAGTCTACCACGCGCACTTCATCGCCGTATTTTTCCCCAAACATGGCGATCGCGCCCTTTGCTTTCGCCTCCGCGATCGGCATAACATTAACTTCAGCGTCGTGTGCTTCCGAGATCCAAGTATTCACCTGTTCCTCAACTTGCTGTAACTCTTCTGGGGTTAGGGAACGCGGTAAATTAAAGTCAAAGCGGAGGCGATCGAAATCAACCAGCGAACCCGCTTGGGAGATACCTGGGTCTACAATCTTTCTGAGGGCCGCTTGTAATAGGTGCGTTGCGGTATGATTAGCCTGGGCGCGACGGCGACAAGCGCGGTCAATTTGCGCCATGACAGGCATTCCCACTTCTAAGTTACCGCGTTCGATGCGACCCACATGGATAAACAGGTGGCCGTCTTTTTGCACATCTTCGATCCGAACAAGGGTAGTATCGCCGGATAGATAACCGCGATCGCCAATTTGTCCCCCCGACTCGGCATAGAATGGGGTACGGTCTAAAATTAGCTTCACTTCCGTTCCCGCTTCCGCCAATTCGACCTGTTGACCGTTGGCTAAAATTGCGGTTATGGTGGCTTGGGTCGAAAGTTGCGTGTAACCCAGGAATTCAGTATTTCCAATCGCATCTAAAGAGGCTTTCGCCGTTAAGTCAATGGTTTCATGCGCGTCTTTAGAAAGTTCGCGCTGGCGATCCATTGCGACATTAAACCCTTCGACATCCACCGTCAATCCCTGTTCTTCAGCTATTTCTTGGGTGAGTTCCAAGGGGAAGCCGTAGGTATCATATAGGGTAAAGGCATCTTCCCCAGCGATTTGCTGACCTTTGGATTTAGCGATAATCTCTTGTAAGAGTTTCTCACCCCGTTCTAGGGTTTTGCGGAAAGCGGCTTCCTCGCGTTCGAGTTCGCCTTTAATGGCGCTTTCGCGTTCTCTCACCTGGGGATAAGCCGCCTCAGAAAGCGCGATCGCAGTTTCCGCCAAAAGTGACGTAAATTCATTTTCAATGCCAATCAAGCGCCCGTGACGCACCACTCGGCGGATTAATCGGCGCAGGATGTACCCCCGACCCATGTTAGAGGCGGTGACACCATCGGTGATTAAATGTACAACAGCGCGGACGTGATCGCCAATCACCTTTAAAGAGACTTTGGTTTCTTCCTTCGCTTTAGCGTAATCAATTCCTGCAATATCCGCAGCGGTTTTAATAATTGGGAAAATTAAGTCCGTTTCGTAGTTGTTTGGCACCTTTTGCAGAATTTGCGCCATCCGTTCCAACCCCATCCCCGTATCAATATTTTGCTTTTCCAGGGGGGTAAGGTTGCCTTCTGCATCGCGGTTATACTGCATGAACACCAGATTATAGAACTCGATAAACCGGGTATCGTCTTCTAAATCGAGGTTATCGTCGCCCCGTTCTGGGTGAAAATCATAGTAAATCTCAGAACAGGGTCCGCAAGGTCCGGTAATACCGGATACCCAAAAGTTATCCTCTTCTCCCATACGCTGAATACGGTGTGCGGGAATGCCAATTCGATCTCGCCAAATGGCAAAGGCTTCGTCATCTTCTCGAAAGACGCTAACCACTAGCCTTTCTGGGGGTAAGCCAAAGATTTGGGTAGAGAGTTCCCACGCGTAGGCGATCGCATTCTCTTTAAAGTAATCCCCAAAGCTGAAATTGCCCAGCATCTCAAAGAAGGTGTGATGTCTGGCGGTGCGTCCGACGTTCTCAATATCATTGGTACGGATACACTTTTGGGAACTCGTGGCGCGAGGGACTTCTGCTTGCTTCTGTCCCAAGAAAATCGGCTTAAATGGCAGCATTCCCGCAATGGTTAGCAGTACCGTGGGGTCTTCCGGTACTAGGGAAGCGCTAGGCAGAATTTTATGACCGCGCTGTTCGTAGAATTTGAGAAAGGTCTCGCGAATTTCGCTACCGCTAAGGGGTTGGGGAGTTGAAGCCATGATCGTCTGAATTCGGGATGGGAACGGCAAATCGAGAGTGGGTCGTAATCTATTTTTACATTTGTTGCCCCCTGCTGGCAGGATTCCCCCTAGGGGAGATGACTTGTTTTAAGTCGAACTGCAAAAAATTGAGTTAAGTAAAGACCTATCAACTTTGTTTAAACAGGGATTGCGCCTGGAGATCGAAGTGGTAACTTATAAATATAGACGCGAAAGGTAAAGCAACCAACCAAACCAAAAGGGTTCTAGATCCAGCGTCTTCCCTCTAGCACCCAACGCAGTGAAAGCATAGCTAGCAGAATGTGGAAAGCCCCTCAAAACTGAGGAAAGCGCCAAACCTAAACCGGAAAGCGAAGACTATGTGAGATCCAACGATGGAGTTAGCTGCGAAACCTGTAAACCCCTAGTAAGCAATTTCGATTTCTAACGATCTCTGATTTAATTGCTAACGATCTAATTTGAAAACTCTAACGTTTGCATACTCTTGGGTCTAGCCATCTTTGGTTAGACCCATCGAGTTTTAAAGGGGGTTGAGGCGCTTTAGGCGATCGCAAACTCAGTATGCACTCTCACATCGGGGGGATGAAAACCCAAAACGATATGCTCTTTAGGAATTCCCATCGCCACCCCATCACGCCATCTTCTGTATCATCTCGTTGAACCCAAATTTTCCCGTTAATGTTCTTGACCGCATTTTGGTAACGATCTAGCGCTGGCATTGATATTTTTACCCCTCCCAAACTGTAAACTATGGTAACGAGTGTCTATTGTTTGTCCCTATGCCTGCCTTTTTATTAGAAGTTGGTACAGAAGAACTTCCCGCCGATTTTGTCAAGAGTGCCATTCAACAATGGCAAACCCGCTTACCCCAAGCCTTAGCCGAACAGTTTCTCACCCCAGAAGCGATAGAAGTTTACGGAACCCCGCGCCGTTTAGCCATTCTTCTTAAAGGCTTACCGTCTCAGCAACCGGATAGGGAAGAAGAAATCAAAGGCCCCCCAGCAGCAGCAGCGTTTAAAGATGGGAAACCCACAAAAGCGGCGGAAGGGTTTGCTAAAAAGCAAGGCGTTGAACTCGATGCACTCGAAGTCCGTCCCACGGATAAGGGAGATTTTGTCTTTGTTCGCAAACAAATTGCAGGACACTCAGCAGCGGATATCCTCCAAGAATGGGTTCCCCAGTGGATTTTTAGCTTAGAAGGGAAGCGGTTTATGCGTTGGGGAGATGGCGAGTTGCGCTTTCCTCGTCCCATTCGCTGGCTAGTGGCGCTGCTTGATGGTGAAGTATTGCCAATTCGCTGGGATAATGGAGGGGATATTGTTGAGAGCGATCGCACTTCTCGCGGTCATCGCGTCTTACACCCCGAACCTGTCACCATTCCCCACGCCACAGACTACCTCAAAACACTACAATCTGCCTTTGTAGAAGTTAACCCCGCCGAACGTCAAACCACGATAGAACAACAAATTCAAGAGTCTGCCAATAAGATAGGCGGTTATGCATCCGTTGATGCAGACTTAATCCAAGAAGTGATTAACCTGACGGAATGGCCAACCGCCGTTGTTGGCAAATTTGACGATGACTTTTTGATGCTACCTTCCGAAGTCAACGTCATGGTGATGGAGTCTCACCAGCGCTATTTCCCCATACTCAAAAGCCAAGATTCCTCGGAGTTGTTGCCCTACTTTATCACCATTTCCAACGGCGACCCGGCGAAGTCCGAAATTATCGCCGCAGGCAACGGGCGGGTGATTCGCGCTAGACTAGCCGATGCTCAGTTTTTCTACAAAGCTGACTTAGCCAAACCTCTAGAAAGCTTCCTACCCCAACTCGAAAAAGTCACTTTTCAAGAAGACTTAGGTTCCGTTTGGGATAAAGTCAAACGTTTGTGTCACAATGCCCAATTAATTGCCCAACAGTTAAAACTCAGCGACGAACAAACCGCCGCAGTCGAACGCGCCGCCTTGCTGTGTAAAGCCGACTTGGTAACGCAAATGGTGTACGAGTTCCCAGAGTTACAAGGGGTAATGGGACAAAAATACGCCAAAGCCAGCAACGAGTCGGAAGCGGTAGCCACCGCCATTTTTGAACATTACTTACCGCGCGGCGCAGAAGACGAACTCCCCCAAACCCTCACGGGTCAAATTGTGGGACTCGCCGACCGTCTCGATACCCTGGTGAGTATCTTTAGTTTAGGCTTAATTCCGACCGGATCGTCCGATCCCTTCGCCTTGCGTCGGGCCGCCAATGCCATCCTTAATATTACCTGGGGAGCCAACTTAGCGATTAACCTGCAATCCTTGTTGCAAGAAATTGCCCAAAAAGCCGATTTAGTCAAGACCCTGCAAGACTTCTTTATCCAACGCCTCCGCACGCAATTACAAGAAGAAAAAGGGGTTGACTACGATCTGGTGAATGCCGTTTTGGGAGAAAATGACCCAGAGTATACCGAACGCGCCTTACAAGATTTGCTCGATGTGCGCGATCGCGCTTTATTCCTCCAACAAATCCGCGATAATGGTCAGCTAGGGACAATCTACGAAACCGTCAACCGTTCCACCCGCCTCGCCGCGCAAGGAACCCTCGATACCCGACAACTCGATCCGCAAGCCGTTATCGATCCCCAACGCTTTGAAAAAGCCTCAGAACAAGCCTTCTACGACGCCCTAGTTAACCTAGTTCCCAAAACCCAAGAAGCCCAAGCCACCCGCAACTACCAGCAGTTAGTAGACTCCCTCGCTAAAATAGCCCCCACCGTTAGCCGCTTTTTCGATGGAGAAGATAGCGTCCTCGTGATGGACAAAAACCCAGAGATTCAGCAAAATCGCCTGAATATTCTGGGTTTATTACGAAATCATGCCCGCGTGCTATCAGACTTTGGCGCAATTGTCAAGTAATTCAGGGGCTTTTGAAGTGCGATCGCCAGTTTTAACCGCTCAATCGAGAGCAACTCCCTCGCCCCCCTCATCAAAAATTCCTCAACCGTTTCCCAAACAGCCAACTCGATCTAGCTTTCATCAGTTAAATTGGATCGATGGAACTCTAAGTTAAACTCATTTCAACTATGACTACTTCACCCAAAATTCTCGCCTTTGCAGGAAGCGCCCGCGAAGCCTCTCTCAACAAACACCTCGTAAAAATTGCCGCCCAAGGGGCAAAAAATGCCGGGTGCCAAGTCACCTATCTCGACTTCCGAGACTTACCCTTACCCTTATACGACCAAGACTTAGAGGAGAGAGAAGGTTTACCAGAAAACGCCCTGAAACTCAAAGCCTTGATGAAAGAACACCAAGGCTTCTTAATCGCCAGCCCAGAATACAACAGTTCCGTCACCCCCCTCCTGAAAAATGCGATTGACTGGGCCTCGCGACCCGAACCCGGAGAACCCCCCTTAGCGTTAACCTGCTTCAAAAACAAAGTCGCAGCCCTCCTGAGTACCTCCCCTGGCGGTCTAGGCGGCTTGCGCGGTTTAGTTCACCTGCGCTCCATCCTTGGCAACATCGGCGTTTTAGTCATCCCGCAACAGAAAACAATCCCGAATGCCTTTCAAGTCTTTAACGAACAAGGTCAAATTCAAGACCCAGACTTACAAGCAGACGTTGAACAACTCGGCGCTCAACTCGCAACCGTAGTGGCAAAACTGATATAACTCAAAGGAAAGCCCAGCTCGGCAGAATTGAACTTAATATCACAGTCACATCGATCGGTTCGGTTTAACATTTAAATTTAGATTAAATGTTAAACCCTTAGAAAGCAAAGAGAATTGATAACGAGTTGGCTTATCAGGGACAGCACTGGAGGATGAATGGGAATGGAGTTAGAAGTTGCTCGCAAACGTTGCTTAGATTGCCTGATTAATAGCATTGAGCAGTTACAGGGACGCAGCGAACCCGATCGTCTTGAGCATATCGCAGAACTGATTATTCTTTCGATGTCTGGGCCTTGGCGCTATTTCCATACGCCAGAGCATATATTTGAAGTGGGTGGCTCAATCGATCCGATTGAAGTCTTAGCCGCCCTGTTCCACGATTTGGTCTACGTTCAGGTGGATCATGGGGTGAATCTGAATATCAGCACCTATATCTCCCCCTTTGTCCAAGAACAGAACGGACAACTGACCATTCGCGAACTCGACAGCTTGCCCGACTCCTCCATGTTCCAACTGGTGAGCGCCATCTTTGGTTTCTCTCCAGGACAATCGCTCTCGCCGTTTAGCGGGCAAAATGAATTTTTAAGCGCATTAATTGCGGCCAATATCCTCGAACCTTTCCTAGACATCCATCGCATTACCGAAATTGCGGCTTGTATAGAAGCGACGATTCCCTTCCGTCCCCCAACAGCATCGGGATTAACTGCAAGCGAACTCCTCTACGAACGCCTCTTATACATTAAAAGTCAATTGAGTTTAACCTGGAGTGAAGAACAAATCGCACAGGTTGTGAAACGTGCCGTTCGGTTAGCCAACCGCGATGTCGAAAACTTTGCCTTTCCCAATTCAACCGACTTCCTAGATAACACCTGGAATCTGATGCCCGAAACCAACCAGGAATTGATTAACGCCAATTCCTATACAGTGGCAGGGTATCGCAAGTCTTTGCAAAAGATGGAAGGGTTTATGAACTTCCTCAACCCAGAATTGGTGTTTCAACGCTTTCAAGGCGAACCGGATGAGGAAACCTATGCCTCGCTTGTAGCAAGAACGCGCAAGAATTTGGAAGTGGCAAAGCTCTATTTAGGAATTAAACTGGTCACGATCGCCATTTTAGAAGCCCTCTCCTATCGCTTGGGACGCGATATTCCTGTCTCGACGATGATGGGCGAGCTGCCAGCGCCGGGAAGGAAGTCACCGATTTTAGAGCAATTTTTACCCGATGTACCAATGGCGTCTCCTCCCAAGAATGCTTTGGAACAAGAAGTTCTGGATTTGCTGAGTAAGGGGAGAAATCGCGAGTCGGTTTATGATATCAAAAATTCCCCAGTGTCTACCTTTATTATTAAGTCGGTAGGCTTTTCGGCAATGGAACACTTGCTCAAGCGGTCTAAAGATTTCTTTGCCGGAAAAATTGAGTCGGAGATGTTTTTGCGCGAATGCGACGCCACAGTGGTTAATAAAATTCTTGAAGGCGTAGCGCAACTCTTTGATAGTCGTAAAGCCGCTTTACATAAAGCAGGGTAGAATAAAAAACGCTTGTTTACTGAATTTTAGTGTTAAGAATGATACGCCTGAGTTTGAGCAGAGCTAAAAGAGCGACAAACTCTTCATTTTCTGCTCAATCCCTTGTGATTATTGGATTTTTTACGCTCTTTTGATGATGCTTTTGTCCCTTTAAAGTCCCGATATTGTTCAAGTTCTCCATAAACATCCTCTCCCAGAAGAGTGAGATCGGCCCG
>JAAHGE010000116.1 GCA_010672635.1 Desertifilum sp. SIO1I2
CTGTAGTAGGGTCAAAACTCTTTCAAGAGTCTACCTGGGGCTAAGACAAGCTCGCACGCGCTGTAGATTGAATGGTTAGGTCGATCGATCGCCTTTTTGGAAACATGGCAAACGCCAGCTCTTTCTTCTCAAACCCGTTGTTTTCTGGCTTAAACCTTGATGCTAGTCCCGATTTTCTGCAACAACTGATTGAATGCTGTCCGGTTGGCTTGGTTCTATGCCGCCTAGACGGGACTTTAATAGCCGTTAACTCCCGCTTGGCGCAACTTCTCGGCAGAACGGTTGAAGAACTTTTGAGCCTCACCTATTGGGAGATTACCCCAGAAACCTACCGGGGTGCAGAACGATCTCAGTTTGCTGGCTTGCCAAACCTCCAGCATTATGGCCCTTATGAGAAAGAATATTGGCATCAAGCGGGCTACACCATTCCAGTTCAAGTTTCGCGAGTCGTACTGCAACACGCTGGAGAAAGCTTAATTTGGTCTAGCGTTACAGATATTAGCGATCGCAAACAAGCCGAACAACGGCTTCTCAAACACTATCACCTGCTACAATCCATCATCGACAGTACCCCAGACGCCATCTTTGTTCGAGACTTACAGGGAATTTACGTCATCAGCAATTCTGCAAACTCTCGTCTGTTTAACAGAACCTCCCCGGAAGTCGTTGGCAGAAGCGATGCAGAGTTTATGCCCTTAGAAGTCGCCCAAAAACTCTGGGAAGTGGATCGGCGCATCGTTCAAACTGGGATCTCGGAAAATATCGAAGAAGTCCTCACCGTAGGCGATATTACCTATATTTTTAACAGCATTAAAAGCGTTTGGCGCGATGCCCAAGGCAACCCTTTAGGAATTGTGGGAATTTCTCGCGATATTAGCGATCGCAAACGCGCCGAACAAGCCCTGCGTCACTACCAAGAAACCCTCGAAGAACGGGTGAAACAGCGTACCTCCGATCTCACCAAAGCCAACCGCAAACTCGTTGCAGAAATCGTCGAACGCCAACAAATTGAAAAAGCCCTCCGCCAAAGCGAAGCCCGCGAACGCGAAAAAGCCACCCACCTCGAAACAGCATTACACGATCTCCAGCGCACCCAAGCCAAACTCGTCCAAAGCGAAAAAATGTCTAGCCTAGGGCAATTAGTCGCTGGAATTGCCCATGAAATCAATAACCCCGTCAATTTTATTTACGGCAACATCACCTATACAGGTCAATATGTTCAAGACCTGTTTAAGCTTGTTGAACTTTATCAAGATTGCTATGCCCAATCCCATCCTGAAATTGTCGCCCACATAGAAGCCATTGACCTAGAGTTTGTGCAAGAAGATCTGCCGCGCATCCTAGAATCTATGCGCGTCGGGGCAGAACGCATCCGAGAAATCGTCCTTTCATTGCGGAATTTCTCGCGAGTAGACGAATCTCAGATGAAGTCGGTCGATATTCATGAAGGTCTAGAAAGCACGTTGCTGATTTTGCAAAATCGCCTGAAAAGCAAGCCCAATAGACCGGCTATCAATGTCGTCAAAACCTACAGCCCGTTGCCAAAAGTGGAATGCTATCCCGGCCAACTCAATCAGGTTTTTATGAATGTGCTTTGTAATGCAATTGATGCATTGGAAGCCAAATTAGAATCTGCTGAGGCGGTGCCAGCAAATTCTAGCGACTCCCCAACCATCACCATCTCTACAGAGGTTCGCGCCTCCGACTGGGTGACAATCTCCATTGCTGATAATGGTATTGGGATGTCGGAACAGACCCTAAATCAGCTTTTTAATCTATTTTTTACAACCAAGCCTGTGGGTAAAGGAACAGGACTCGGTTTACCCATTAGCTATCAAATTATTGTGGAGCGGCATCAGGGATATCTCCATTGTCAAAGCCAAATTGGGCAAGGCACAGAATTTATTATTGAAATTCCCCTGAAGCAGAACCACCAGAAGACCTAGTTTTCGCTTACGTCTTCTTCGAGTTCCTCAGTTTGGGCGATCGCTCTCGAACAAGCCCAATTACTCGGTAACATCGCCGGCCACCCTCTCCGCAAGGCTTCCGGGCAAATCGTGTGAATCGTTAACTGACAATCAATCAGTTCCAAGCCCATCTTATCGACTTGCTTCACTCCCTGCTTGAGAATCGTGTCATTTCTAAACTCAATAGTGCGGTTACACTGCACGCAGACCAAATGATGATGGTGATGTGGGTAGGGATGGTTGAGTTCGTAGTGCTTATGGCCTTCTGCTAGCTCTAGTTCCCGTAAAATCCCCATTCTCGCCATCAACTTAACGGTGCGGTAAATCGTTGAGAGACTGATTTGCTCGCCTCGTTTGTGCAGGACGTTATAAAGTTCTTCCGCACTGAGATGATTGCCCCTCGGCAGGTTTTGAAAAACGTGCAGGATCGTTTCTCGCTGCGGGGTCAAACGCCAGCCTTTGGAATTCAGCTCTGCTTTGAGGGAAGAAGCTGTGTAGAGCGGCATATAATCTTCTCAATAAAGTCTGTTTGTTGAAAATTATAGCTTTTTTTGCCATTAGTTAGCAAGAAGCTGAGTTTATTGAGAACAAGTACCATTAGCCTGCTGCAACTTCTGCCGGAAATCCTGGCTAATTGACGCTTGTTATCCGTAGAAACCCTGACACCTGTTTAAATGAGCGCCCCAGCTCGCCAAGAACCATCCCTTCTCAATCCCCTTCCTGATAAGATGAAGCAGCAGCCGGTTCTGATGGGAAACAGCCATTCGACGCAAGGGGGAAAGTTTGGTGCAAGTCCAACGCTGTCCCGCAACTGTGATGAGACGCCTCTGCATCTTTAAGTCAGGATGCCCGCCGCCTGTGACATTCGCCCACAACATCCGCGAGGTACGGATCGGTTTAATCTATGAACGTTCGCCATACATTATTTGTTTGTACCAGTTGCGCCACAGTCTGGAAAGACGGCAAACCCCAAGGTAAAAGCGGGGGAGAGGTTTTCTTAGAGTCCTTAACTCAATTGCATCAAACCTGGGAATTACAAGGAGAATTCCCGATCAAAGCCGTGCAATGTATGAGTGCGTGCAGTCATCCCTGCGCGGTTTCTTTTACTGCGGTTGGCAAACATACTTACCTATTTGGAGACTTGCCCATCAGTGAAGAAAGTTTGTCAACTACAGCCGCCGCAGTTTTAGAATGTGCCGATCGATATTACAACAAAACAGACGGATTATTACCCTGGTCGGAACGTCCCGAACCCTTGAAAAAAGGGATTATTGCCAGAATTCCTCCGATTGATATCTAAGCATTTGGGAGGAAATTGAGTAAGTTTATTTAACTTTACAAAACTCCCCTGCGGGTTGTGAAATTGGGCATTGAGCGCCCTGGTTCTGCTTTAATCCAAAAGTCAACAATTTCCAGCTTTTCCAGCTCGCTCCCTACACGAAAACATCCTTTTAACCTTTCAACATGGCTGCTAAAATCCCTGTCACTGTCATTACCGGATTTCTCGGTTCTGGAAAAACTACGACGATCCGCCATCTACTCCAAAATAACCAAGGACGCCGGATCGCCGTCCTCGTCAATGAATTTGGCGAAGTGGGTATCGATGGCGAACTGTTGCGTTCATGTCAAGTCTGCGATGAAGATGAACCCGCAACCAGCAACATTATTGAACTGACCAATGGTTGCTTATGCTGTACCGTTCAGGAAGAATTTTTTCCCACCATGCAGGAGTTGCTGAAACGCCGCGACCAAATTGACTGCATGTTAATTGAAACTTCTGGTTTAGCGTTGCCGAAACCCCTCGTTCAAGCATTTCGCTGGCCGGAAATTCGCAGTGGTGCCACGGTTGATGGCGTGGTGACGGTGGTAGATTGCGAAGCGGTTGCTACGGGAACCCTCGCGAAAGATTTAGATGCACTCAACGCCCAACGCCTCGCCGATCCCAGTTTGGAACATGAAACGCCCCTAGAGGAGTTATTTGAAGATCAACTCGCCTGTGCGGATTTGGTGTTGCTAACGAAGGTAGATTTAGTGGATGAGGGGACTCGCGATCGCATTCAATCCTGGCTGCAACAACAACTCAGACCGGGCGTTAAGGTCGTTCCCTGTGCGGCGGGTTCTGTTTCTGCCGATTTGCTCCTTGGCTTTAATGCAGCCGTAGAAGACGATTTGACGGCACGTCCCAGCCATCACGACACGGAGGAAGATCACGACCACGATGACGAGATTAATTCCGTTCCCGTTGTTTTAGACCGGGGATTCGATCCGCAAGCCCTGCAAGCCACCTTGCGAGAACTGATGCAAAAGTTGGAAATTTACCGCGTTAAAGGCTTTGTGAATGTCCCTAATAAACCGCTGCGCTTGGTGGTACAGGGGGTTGGCGATCGCATTGAGTCGTTTTACGACCGCCCGTGGCGAACGACAGAGGAACGGCTAACGCGCCTAGTCTTTATCGGTCGCAGCCTCGATCCGCAAAGCATTGCAGGCGCATTCCAATAAAATTTGGTCTTAACGTTGCTAATGCCAGTAGGGGCGTCCTTTCCAAAAGATGCCCACTACGACCCCTACCAAGGTCATCTGCGAAACTGCTAGAAAGAAGGCTGGTGGAATCAACAAAGATTTGAGAAATAAAACTAGCATTACGCAAGGAACTAGCGCCCAAAGGGTGGACGCGTTCAGGATCGCAACGCCTTGCCAATGCTCTAGCAGATAGACAGCTAATGCACCAATCCCAACATTGACTAAAAACTGCATAATCGCTCCCAATATGCCAGTCAGTACCAGCGATAGGGCGCTGCTCACAACAGCAGATTGAATAGCCCACACTAGCAGTAAATCTAGAACGGTAGCGATCGCCACTGTTAGCAGGGCAACCACAATTAGCGATCGCCACGGAAGATATTTTAAGCGATTAAACATCCGATTCGATTTCACCTAGACCGGGACAGAGATTGGGGCATCGCGATAACAGGCCCGATCTCAACTCCCCATTTTGACAAAGAATAAGACTATTCAGACAAACTTTCTAAGCTTGCCAGCATTTGCTGCAAATATTCGCAGTCTATTCCCTCTTCGCCAGATTGAGCGATCAAGCTCCGCCGAATTCGCCTCGGATTTTTGCGTTGTTTCTCAGGCATCCAGCATTGGAACTGTAAAGATTTCCAGCTTTGGGTGCGACTCGCAGTACAAACCATAGTGCTTTCCTCAACTTGCCTGGGGAGATCCGCCAAATCAAGTTTGATGAATCTCCCACATTTATCATTCCCCCTTTTGGGGATCGAGCTAACACGCTAACGGATGTCCGAAACGAGCCTGGGATCGAGAACTCAGACACTCTTGTGAGTCCCTGCTCAAAAGGGCGCTCCAGAGCAACCTCAACAATTGCGCCAACACTAGATTAGAGAGCCGGATGCCAAAGGTAAATCCACCGAAATATAGACCTATCAGTTAAGGTCTTAATTCCCCCCCAAGAATAAGCGAATTAGTTGAATAAACTGCATCACCGCACTAGCGGGGCCAGATAAACGGTTAGCCGTGTTGAGTCGAGTGGCAGTACGGGTTGTTGGCACCACAATTACGTCACCTTCTTCAATTTGAACATTATCTGTTAGGGTGCTGAGATCGAGACGCTGTTCTTCCACCCGTCCATCATCCTGAACTCGAATAAACGAAACCTCGGTGAGTTTTGCATCTGGCGTCGGGCCTCCAGCGATCGCGATCGCGCTACTGAGCGAACTTCCCGGCGGTACAGCTTTCTCCCCAGGGATCTTTACCTCTCCCACAACCCGCACCCGTACCGTTAGCGGCGCAATACTCGAACGGGCAATTAAGCGTCGATCGAACTCTTCACCTGAGTTAAGCCGGGGCACAAAAATCGAATCGCCATCCCGCAATAGTAAATCGCGCGAAGCATTCGATGTCACCGCATCTAAAAGATTAATCGTTTGAGTATCTGTTCCCCCTACTGTCCCCGCTCTTACCAATCGAATCGCTCGAATATCAGCATTTTTGGTAATCCCTCCAGCTTTGAGCAAAGCACTACTCAGCGTCGGTAATTCAAAAAACTCATTGCCAATCGTCGTAATATCGGGAACGTTATTTAACTGCAACGGCCCCGGACGCTGCACCTCTCCGGCAACATTCACCCTCACCGGCCGCAACTTGACTAAATCGACGCTCACCACCGGATCTCTGACCCAAACTCCCAGGCGAGCCGTTAAATCCTGAGCCACCTGCGCCGGAGTGCGTCCTGCAATGGGAACCAAACCCACCAAAGGTAAGGCGATCGTACCATCGGGCAAAACAACCTTGCGACCTGTAAATTCTGAGTAATCAAAGACAATAATTTCTATTTGATCGCCCGGACCTAACAGGTAGCTAGTATCGAGCGGACTCGCGCCCACATCAGGTACAGCTTGCGCTCGCACCGGCCCAGAAAAGCTGGCAACTCCTACACCACTCGCACAGAGGATCAGCAAAGAGGGTGCAATCCAGGAAGGTATTGCTGAAGCGGTTAATAATGAACTGAGGCGTTTTAGCATTAAAACTTATCGATCCCAGTCTGGGAAAGATGAATCGGATGAACTTTCAGAGGGAACCGTCACCTTTTTAATCGCGGCATCTTTGTATTTACCTTTGTGGTAAGCCTTGACGCGTTGAAAGGCTCCATCGGGTTCGCTACCCGCGCTGACACCGTTAACGACCAGACCTAAAACATTTTGTCCCGACTGAGCCAAGATTTCGCGGGCACCGCCAGCACTAGCCGTGTCAATAATACCGGGACGAGTCACTAGCAACAGCCCATCGGTCATTTTCCCTAAAGCGAGGGCATCAGCCACCAGTAAAAACGGGGGGGTGTCGATGATAATGAACTCGTAGCTATTGCAGAATTCTTCTAATAGCGAGACCATCCGCTTGGAATCAATCAGCGCTAGGGGATTGGGGGGCGTTGCGCCCGATGGCAAAACGTCGAGATTTTCCATCACCTCGCGCACGGCAATATTAAATTTAGCTTGATTGGCAATCACATCGCTCAAGCCTGCCACATTGGTGAGGTTCCAGATTTGGTGCTGCATAGAATGGCGCATATCGCCATCAATCAGCAAAACTCGCCGCCCCAGTTGAGCGGTAGCCACGGCTAAGTTCGCCGCGACGGTTGATTTTCCTTCCTGGGAAACCGCGCTGGTGACAACAATTGTTCTAATTTCGCGATCGGGGCTAATGAATTTGAGATTGGCTTGTAAGGTGCGATAGGCTTCGCTGGTATAGGTTGTGGGTTGGTCGCGGGTGGGAAGCAGGGGAATTTCTCGACGAGAGCTAAAGCCTAGGAAGCCGAAGCGTTTTTTGGTGGCGGGAATCATCCCCAACAGGGTATGGCGGAATAGCATTCGCAATTCTTTGGCGGTTTTGATGGAGGGGTCCATCAACTCCAGGAGGAAGGCGGTGAGAACGTACAACATGCTACCGCCCACAACGCCAGCAGCCACGAGCAATTTCTTATTGGGGGCTACAGGATTAACGGGCAGGGTGGCGTAGGAGATGACGCGGGCATTCCCAACGTTTTGGTTTTCGGCAATTCGGACTTCTTGGAGGTTTCTTAATAGGATTTGGTAAGCTGATTGAGCCGCATCGAGCTGTCGCTGGAGGTCGCGCTGTTGCTGCTCTAAACGCGGTAGGGCATTGGCGCGATCGCGGTAGCTGCCTTGCGCCCTCACTAAGGCGCTGACGTTACTCCCTAACCCCAGCCGTTGAACTTCCGCATTCACCAAATCGGCCGTTAGCTGCTGTTGCAGTTCGCCAATTTGCAAATCTCGTCGATCGACCACTTGATTATTGCCCAAAACCTGGGCTACCCGCTCTTGAAGCAGATCGTTTAACGCGGCTTCTCGACGTTCGAGATTCGTAATAATCGGGTGCTGAGATTGGTAGCGAGTCCGCTGAACGGCTAATTGATCCTGAACTTTTTGATACTCGGTTAAAACTTGTTGAATTGCGGCTGACTGACTCAGCGTATTAATCGCTAGTGCCTGCTGCGGGTTAAGCCCCATTTGACGTTGCAAGGCTTGACTGCGAGCCGTCGCGTCTTCATATTGCGCTTGAGCTTTAATTACCTCGCTATCGAGGTTAGAAATCGAAATGACCGCAGAGGTGGCTTCATCTTGCAGGGAAACAACGCTATTTTCCTCTTTAAAGGCGCGCAGGGCTGCTTCTGCTTGGCGCACGGTTTCTTCCGTATCTGGAAGCTGCTGCATAATGAATTCGCGAGCAGCCGTTGCTTCCCGACGGTTCACCAAAATATTGTTATTGATGTAGACATCCATCAATTTATTAACTGCATCAGCCGCCTCTTTAGGATATTGGCTCTTAAAAGCAATCATTAATACATCCGTCCCCTCAATCTTTTTGACATTGAGCTGGGACAGAAAGTCGCCGGGAGGGAGCAACATGCCCTCATCGTCGCGGAAATTCAAAGCCTCCACTGTTTCTTTGACAATGGGCATGGAGCTAATCACTTCCGCTTCAGTATCCAAGGGGTTATTGAATTGGGTCAACGTGTCTAGCTGACCAATTTTTGCTCCGGCATCAGTAACAAGTGCAGAGGTTGTATTTTGCTTTTTAAATAACAACTTACCTTGGGCTTCATAAACCGGATCGGCCGTTGCTGCTTTATAGGTCGCGAGGGTGACAATCAATGCAAAAACACTTGATGCAGGTAGCCAGTGTCGCTTGAGTACCAGCCAGTATTTCTGAAAATCTATACCTTCAGTGTAATCGGTAGAGTCCATGAAACATCCCTTGAGGAGGCTCTCGTGTCTATTTTGGCTTAATTACCCGCTGGATCGCCACGCAGTTTATACTTGATTGACGATTGCGATCCTAAATGAGTTGCAAACCAGTCAGGGACTGAAGTCCCTCGTTTGCCAAGACATTCACAATCTATTTGCGATTAATCGCCTTGCACCCCTAATGTTCGCGATCGACTCAACGCTATACTAACCATTTTTAGACGCCGTTGAGTGCCTGAGACTGTTAAAGATCGCCCCCAATCAAAGGATTGAACCTGCCGAACCCCAGTCCCAATCGGGTAGCCATTATAGCTTTTCTCAATGCCCGATCTGGGTAAACTTACTTTAGCTAAATGCCCCACCGGCTGGAGATCGGCAAGGGTTTACCCCAAAGGAATCGTTAATCTCTAACTCCGATGGCTCTGGCTTTGATATATGATAGGCATCTTGTTTACCTTTTTTGCTCTGTTGCCGAAAAACTCCACCCATGCAACTGCACGATTCCTTGCGTCGGACGAAGATTGTTGCCACGATTGGTCCTGCAACCAGTCAACCGGATGTTCTCCGCAGTCTTATTGAAGCGGGTGCCACCACGCTGCGACTGAATTTCTCCCACGGCACCCATGAAGATCATCAACGCTCGATTCGCCTGATTCGGCAGATTTCCTTTGAGCTAAATCAACCTGTAGGCATTCTCCAAGACTTGCAAGGCCCTAAAATTCGTCTCGGCCGCTTTGAGAATGGATCAATTTTAGTCAATAAGGGCGATCGCTTCACGCTGACTAGCAATCCCATGATTGGGAACCAAACCATCAGTTCTGTCACCTACGAACCCCTAGCCGATGAAGTTCCTGTCGGTGCAACCATTCTGCTAGATGATGGTCGGGTAGAAATGGTAGTTGAAGAAGTAGACAAAGGCAGCCGACAATTACATTGTCGCGTTGTCGTCGGGGGCGTCCTCTCTAACAACAAAGGCGTTAACTTCCCAGGCGTTTACCTCTCCATTAAAGCCTTAACCGAAAAAGACCGAGAAGATTTAAGATTTGGTCTCAATCAAGGGATTGACTGGGTAGCACTTTCCTTTGTCCGCAACCCGCAAGATGTGCTTGAAATTAAAGAACTCATCTTTAACGCGGGTAAACAAATTCCCGTAATCGTCAAGATTGAAAAACACGAAGCCATTGAGCAAATGGACGCTATTTTAAGCCTCTGTGATGGCGTCATGGTGGCTCGCGGGGATTTGGGGGTTGAACTACCGGCCGAAGATGTCCCCATTTTACAGAAACGCTTAATTATCACGGCGAATCGCCTGGGCATTCCAGTGATTACGGCCACTCAAATGTTGGATAGCATGGTTCACGCGCCCCGTCCAACCCGTGCGGAAATTTCTGACGTAGCCAATGCTATTCTCGATGGCACTGATGCCGTGATGCTTTCCAATGAAACGGCTGTTGGAAAATATCCCGTAGAAGCGGTTGCAACAATGGCCCGGATTGCTATTCGGATTGAACGAGAAATGAAAGCGCATCAAGCGCATCCCAATACGCGCCGCTCAATTCCCAATGCAATTTCGCAAGCCGTCAGTCGCATTGCGGAACAATTGGAAGCCAGTGCAATTATGACCCTAACGAAAACCGGAGCCACTGCGCGGAATGTTTCCAAGTTTCGCCCCAAAAAACCGATTTTGGCGGTGACTCCCCATGTTGATGTGGCGCGTCGCTTGCAACTGGTTTGGGGGGTTACGCCCTTATTGGTGTTAGATTTGGCTTCAACCCATCAAACCTTCCAAGCAGCTTTAGGGGTAGCTCAAGAAAAGTATCTGTTACAGGAAGGCGATTTAGTGGTGATGACTGCTGGGACGTTACAGGGCGTTCCCGGTTCAACCGATTTAATTAAGGTGGAGGTTGTAACCGCCGTTTTATGTAGTGGAACGGGGGTTGGACAGGGATTTGTCAGCGGTCGGGCTAGGATTGCCCATAATGGCATTGATGTCACTCACTTTAATCCTGGTGAGATTTTAGTGGCTCCTTCAACCAGTGCAGATTTTGTGGATGCGATCCGCAAGGCGGCAGGTGTAGTGACAGAAGA
>JAAHGE010000117.1 GCA_010672635.1 Desertifilum sp. SIO1I2
GAGGCTTTTGCATGATTCACCTATTGGTGGTGTGCTGTTGACATGTCGGAGGGAACCCTCAAGCGATCTGATTGACTGTCACTCACTGCTAAAAGTCCTATGCTGTTGTAGGTTAGGTTCGCGTTAGGCTGGTGGTAGCGATCGACAATAAAAGCTCCTTGCCCTAAGAATAAAATTCTCGGACTCAAGCCTAATATTTGATTCAGCTTGGTTGTCTTAACCTCTACCAAAGAAGCGTTTGAAGGGATTTGAGGCGACTTGTCCAAACTTTCCAGGCAGATTTCGTTGAGCAGCTTGAACTGGGTCTGGATCGGTGAAAATTTTGGTGGCGCGATCGCGAAGTTGAGAGCTACGATCGGGATTGGTAGAAACAAGCGTTGCGCCTTGTTCGCCTTCATCCATTTGAGGATCGGCTAGAGCCGTCTGATAGGCTTGATTTAAGCTTGGGAGGTTAGCTGCGATCGTCGGCAGTTCTACAATCCGAGCCTCCAGATTCTGACCAATAGCATGAAGTTGGTGTTGCAGTGCCGATGGCAAGGATTCATCCTGGCGACCCAGGGCGGTGATAAAAGCCAGAAGAATTTTGTCGTTTTGAGAGTTTAAAGAAGACATGATTTAAAGAATTATGCCAATACAGATAAAATGATTGCAAAAATACGGAATGCCTATTTCCTTCATAGTAAGAAAATTTGCGAGCTTTGGACTCACAGAGTAACATAAATCTAACTTTGGACAGAGCCGCCCTTTCCCGCCTCTAGCGGTAAGCCCTGATTGACTGACAAAAACGATAGTTGGTTACGTCGCTCAACCCAACACAACCCTAGCTGTTTAGACTACTCCAGAGCGATCGCCGATAGCTTTTGGGGAGTTGCAGCCTTGAGCATTACCCTAGGCATTGTCATCTTACAATACTTGCATCGACTCCTGCGCCAGCATAAAACCCTCATTTCTCAGGAGAAAAACTGAATTAAAAGAAATCCAACTTTCTTAAAATCCCGATGAGTAAAGTGACAGAGAAGCTCACTCTATCAATAATTGGGAAGCTCTAGCGATCGCCATCTTTGTTGGAGTCATTTATGAAAATTTTAGAACAAACTTCTACGCGTTTAGTGCTTCAAGACTCTCGGATCTCGCTGGCGTTAACTGCTTTCGTTTGTGCGCCATTTTTAGCCGTGGGTTTTCTGGGAATGGGATTGGCGATCGCAGAAGGAGTTTTTCCCAGCTTTTTTGTCCTTTTTTGCTTCGTGGTGGGATTAGCTGGATGGCTGTGGGTTTCTCGAAAAACGGTTTGGATTGATAAGTCTGAAAATAAGCTAACCCTTGAAGTCAAAAAACTATTGAGCCAGAAAACAACTGAATATCCCCTTGATGAATTGAGCGTTCGAGTGCAGAAAACAGCTTTTGTCAGAAAACGTTATTCTTCAAACTTGACAAGACGGCGCGAATTCATTTATGTTGTCATTCTGGAAAGACCTGCTGACTCGCAAAAAATAGAATTGTCCGGAAACTACGGCTTTAACAGAGAGCAAGCGGTTAAAATTGCCGCTCTCATTCAATCTTTTCTAACAACCCCATCAGATGCTACGCTGAGACAGCCAACCCCCGATCCTCCCACAACTGATTTGTAAGTTGCTACGCCCTGGGAATTGGAGCGAGCGGGAAACCAGAGGCGCTAAGTCAGCTTCACCGAAGGGAAGCCCCCCAAGCTTAGGAGAACTCCAAAATCTAGGATCTACATTTTGATGACTTCTCTCAACTCAGACCGCTAAGATTGAGAGAAGCTAAGGTTTTGTCAATGAGCTACTGTATCAATCCAGACTGTCAGCATCCCCAAAATCCAAGTGAGGCCAAGTATTGCCAAACTTGCGGTTGGCGGTTGCAGCTTAAAGATCGTTACAGAGCCATTCAACTGATTGGACAAGGTGGCTTTGGCAGAACTTACCTCGCCGTTGACGAACACAAGCCTTCTAAACCCCGATGTGTCATTAAACAGTTTCATCCCCAAAGCAAGGGAGAAAATTACTTTAAAAAAGCGGCCGAACTGTTTGAACAAGAAGCCATTCGTCTCGATAGTTTAGGAAAACACCCCCAAATTCCCGAACTCTACGCTCATTTTGACCAAGATGACAATCAATATCTGGTGCAAGCGTTTGTAGAAGGGCATAACCTGGCTCAAATTCTCAGAAACGAAGGCGCATTTAACGAAATTCGGATTCGCAACCTCTTGCAGCAAGTTCTCCCCATTCTGGAATTTATCCACGAGCATCACATCATTCACCGGGATATTAAGCCAGAAAACCTAATTTGCAGCCCCAATGGACAATTAGTATTAGTGGATTTTGGGGCGGCTAAATATGCCACAGGAACCGCTTTACTGAAAACCGGAACCACCATCGGCAGTCCTGAGTATATTGCACCCGAACAAGCAAGGGGGCGGGCCGTTTTTGCCAGCGACCTCTACAGTTTAGGAACGACTTGTTTGCATTTAATCACCCGCATGTCGCCATTTGATTTATTTGATTCCGGCGAAGCAGTTTGGGTATGGTCGCAGTATTTAGTGGATAATCCGATCGCGCCTCAACTGCAACGCATTTTAGACCGTTTAGTTGAAACCGCAGTTAATAAACGCTACCAAACCGCTAGCGAAGCGATCGCCGATTTAGCACAACCCCTATCTTACACTGGGGCAATGATTCCACCCCCACCCCCGCCGCCTTCTCGCCGCATTCCCAAACCTCGACCCGTTCCCCCGCCTCCCGCCTTTCGTCCCGGCTGGCAATGCACCCAAACCCTTACAGGTCATACTAGCCCAGTTGGTGCGATCGCCCTAACCCGCGACGGTCAATATCTAGCAACGGGCAGTTTTGACTGTACGATTAAACTTTGGCGCTTAGATGGGGGTGCCGTTTCCACCCTCAACGGCCATTATCAACCCGTGACCGCTTTAATCTTTACCCCCGACGGTCAAACGCTGATTAGCGCTAGCGTAGACGATACGGTGAAGTTGTGGAATTGGCAAGAGCGATCGCTGGTACGCAGCCTCACCGAACATAGCGGTTCTGTTGTTTCAGTGTCGCTTGCAGTCAGTGCAGATGGACAACAACTTGCCATTGGTAGCGACAACCATAGAATTAAATTGGTGAACCTCACCAACTCAGAAATTATCTCTCTTCAACATTCTCGCGGCATACACAGCGTCGCCTTTAGTCCCGACGGACAGCGCCTCGTCAGCGGTAGCAGCGACAACACCGTTCAGTTATGGGATGTCACCACCCAAACCCTCATTGCGGTTTGGACGGGACATTTGCGGGATGTCAACGCGGTAGCTTTTCACCCATCAGGGGAACTCGTCGCCAGCGCCAGCAGCGATAAAACCCTACGTCTATGGTCGGCGAAGGATGGTCAACTGGTGAGAACTCTGAAGGGACATCGCGATTGGGTCAGAACGGTTGCCTTTAGTCCTGATGGTAAGCTATTGGCTAGCGGTAGCGCCGATCAAACCATTCGACTTTGGGATAGTCAAACCGGGGAAGTGATTGAAACCCTAGAAGGTCATGAAAAAGATGTCAACACCCTGTTATTTACCCCGGATGGCGAACGGCTAGTCAGCGGCAGTAGCGATAAAACTATTAAAATCTGGCAAAATCAGCAAACCCCTTCTCAAACCCGAATTCAATCCAATTCTGGGATAACGATGTTGCCCGTGCTGTTGGGTTACAGCGAGTTAGAGTTAAGTCATACGCTTTACGGTCACTCAGACTCGGTGTACGTGGTGGCGTTTCATCCTAATGGGCAACTGGTCGCGAGTGGTAGTTGGGATGGGACAATTAAGTTATGGAAGGTGACGAACGGACAGCAGTTTCAAACCCTTAAAGGTCATTTAAATCGCGTCTATACGGTGGCGTTTCATCCCGAAGGACAGTTAATGGTGAGTGGCAGTTGGGATGGAACTCTGCGCTTTTGGCACGTCGGAACGGGGAAATTGAAGCGAACCCTGAGAGAATGGTCTGGGAAGGTTCGCAGCGTTGCTGTCAGTCCCGATGGCGAGTATTTAGCCAGTAGCGCCGGAAAACAGGTGAAGTTATGGGACTTTTCGGGGGGAACGGAGGTGTTTACCCTGTCGGGTCATCTCAAGGATGTGAATGCGATCGCTTGGAGTCCCGATGGTAAGATGCTGGCAACAGCTAGCGCCGATGGGACGATTAAGCTTTGGGATATGAGTTCCTATCAAGAGTTTTGCACGTTACAAGGTCATCAAAAAGAGGTCAGCGCGATCGCTTGGGGAACCGATGGGGAATGGCTAGTCAGTGGTAGCCTAGACCAAACGATTAAGCTTTGGCATATTCCCACGCAACAAATGCGTCATACCCTCTTTGGACATACGGGAGGGGTGCTATCGGTAGCCTTCTGCACTGATGGACAAACCCTAGTCAGTGGCAGCGTGGATCGCACGATTAAGTTATGGGATACTTATACCCAACAAGAGCAATATACCCTTAAAGGTCATTCCAGTTATGTCTGGTCTGTGGCGATTCACCCCTCTTGCGACTATCTTGCCAGTAGCGGCGGCGAAGGAACTGTAAAGTTATGGCGCAGTCGGTGAAGAGGATGGGGAAAGAGAGGGTGGGGGGATGGGGAGATGGGGAGATGGGGGGAAGAAAGCCTATGTTTTGGTGACTTTTGTACTTCCTTACTTCTCGGAACTCGGAACTCGGAACTTACTTAGTACACTGCTATACACCGAAGAAGGGGTTGGGAATACGGAACTGGGTACTTTCTTCTCTCTTCTGACTCGGAACACCGCTTCGCGGAAGCAAGCTACGGAACTTGGAACTCGCTAACCTCTTCTGACTCAGCACACTGCTACGCAGAAGCTAAAGCAACAGCACTTTCTACTCAGCACTCTTTTCCCCCCACCCTCTTCCCCACTCAGCACTCAGCACTCAGCACTCAGCACTCAGCACTCAGCACTCTTGAATCCCCCCACCTCCCCATCCCCTCATCCCCCCACCCTCTTCCCCACAAGGGAATCGCGCTTTTGGGCTTGAATGGCGGTAATGGCCACTGTATTGACGATATCCGTTACCGTACAGCCGCGCGAGAGGTCGTTGACAGGCTTTCTTAAGCCTTGCAATAATGGGCCGATGGCGACGGCGTTGGCGGAACGCTGGACGGCTTTGTAAGTGTTGTTTCCGGCGTTTAAGTCGGGGAAGATGAAGACGGTGGCTTGTCCGGCCACTTCGCTATCGGGTAACTTGGTATGGGCGACTTCGCTATCGACTGCGGCATCGTACTGGATGGGCCCTTCAATTTTCAAGTCGGGACGGAGTTCGCGAACGAGTTGGGTGGCTTCTCGGACTTTATCGACATCTGCGCCTTTTCCCGATGCGCCCGTAGAGTACGATAGCATGGCAATTCGCGGTTCTACGCCGAAGGTTTGGGCAGTGGCGGCGGAACTAATGGCGATATCGGCTAGCTGTTGGGTGTTGGGGTTGGGGTTAACCGCACAATCACCATACACCAAAACCCGATCGGCCAAACACATTAAAAAGACGCTAGAAACAATGGATGTCCCTGGCTGGGTGCGAATAAACTCTAGGGCGGGGCGAATGGTGTGGGCGGTGGTATGCTGGGCACCGGATACCATGCCATCGGCTAAATCTTTATACACCATCATCGTGCCAAAGTAGCTGACATCGTGCATCATATCGCGGGCGCAATCTTCAGTGATGCCTTTGTGACGGCGCAGGTTATAGTAGGTGGTGGCGAATTCATCATGCCAGGGCGATCGCAAGGGGTCAATAATCTGCACGCCATTTAAACTTAAGCCGAGGGTAGCAATTTTTTCGCGAATTTCGGCTTCTTTGCCTAAAAGAACGATCTCGGCAACGCCGCGACGCCTTAAGATTTCGCTAGCGAGGAGGATGCGTTCTTCGTCCCCTTCAGGGAAGACGATGCGCTGCTTTTGCATTTTCGCCCGTTCGATGAGTTCGTACTCAAACATTAAGGGCGTGACGCGTTCGGAACGGGGAACGGCGATGCAAGTTTGGAGTTTAGCCGTATCGATGTGCGCTTCAAATAAGCCCAAGGCTGAGGCAATTTTACGCGGGTTGTCGGGGGTAATTTCGGCTTGGACGTGACTAATTTGGGTTGCGGTTTCGTAGGTGTTGGTGGCGACGCTGATAATGGGTAAATGCAGCCAGCGAAACCCTTGTAAGAGTTTTTGAATGCTAGGGGCGAGTTCTAACCCCCCGGTGAGGACAATTCCGGCGATGTTGGGGCAGTTTTCCGACAGGAGGGCGGTTAAACAACCCAAAACGATATCGGCGCGATCGCCCGGTGTAATAATTAAACTCCCCTCTTCGAGATGGTGCAAGAAGTTGGGCAGTTGCATGGCGGCGACTTTATAGCAGCGAACCTCGCGGTTGAGTTGGGTATCTTCCCCATATACCCAGGTTCCTGAGATGGCTTGGACAATTTCTTGGATCGTGGGTAACGCGATCGCGCTATCTTCAGGAAGGGTAAACACGGGATCGTCATAGTGCCACAGGGTCTCTAATTGGGCATTAATCGCCTCAATTAAACCCGAATTCACCCGATTGACAATCGTCGCTGCGATCGCGCAATCTGCTTCTATAAAGGCTTCTCGTTCGGTGCGAACGGTATCGACAATTTCAGCCGGGGTATTGCCCTGACCGTTACCCACAAGCAATACTGGGGCAGACAGATGATTGGCGACTCGCGTATCAAAGTTATCGACAAACGCCGAATCAATTTCACTCGAATCAATCCCCTCGCAAACAATAAAATCGCAGTGGCGTTCTAGGGCTTTGTATTTTTCAATAATCCGCTTGAGAATTTCATCATAATGCCCGTCAGCCACCCAATGTTGCAATTCTTCGCGGGTGAGGGCGTATTGGGCTTCGTAGGGGACATCTAAAGGATAGCGACTGCGGATCAGTTCAATATCATTATCGCGATGGTTTTCGCTGCGGGTGACTGGACGAAAAAAGCCCAATCGACCAATCCGCTTAGAAAGCAGTTCCATTAAACCTAACACGATCAGAGACTTGCCGCTATTGGGGGCGATCGCTGCAATATATAAATTTTGAAGCATGAGAAGCGATTTCCTTAAGGCGTATGGTCTTGACGCAAGGGAATTTCTAGATAAAAGGTTGTTCCTTCACCGGGTTGCGAAACGCATTCAAGTTTGCCATGATGCTTTTCGACAATGGCTTGATGGCTAATTGCTAAACCCAAACCCGTTCCTAATCCAATGGGTTTTGTTGTAAAAAACGGCTCAAAAATCCGTTCTAACACATCGGGTGCAATTCCCGGCCCATTATCCCGCAGGGTGATTCGGATCGTGCGGGTGTTGGGTAGATACTCCGTGCGAATCTGAATTTCTGAACGTCGCGTTTGAGTCAGCGACTCGCGCGATGTGGGTGAGGTTCTACCCAGCCACGCTCCTGAGCGCGATTGGGAAACGCTATGATACTCCTCAAGGGCATCAATCGCATTGCAGAGCAAATTCATAAAAACTTGATTGAGAAGTCCTGGATAGCATTCAACTAGGGGTAAATCGCCGTACTCTTTAACAATCCCAATCGCGGGACGATCGGGTTTGGCTTTAGTGCGATTTTGCAAAATCATCAGGGTGCTGTCAATCCCCTCATGAATATTGACGGCTTTAATTTGGGCTTCGTCAATGCGTGCAAAGTGACGCAGAGATTGCACAATTTCGCGAATCCGGTTTGCCCCAACTTGCATTGAGGCAATTAGTTGCGGAAAGTCTGCGATGATAAATTCTACATCTGTTTCTTCAATCTTCTCAGTAATGGCGGCGGGAGGGTTGGGAAAATAGGTTTGATAGAGATCGATCAGGTCTAACAAATCGCGGGTATAGTCGCGGGCGTGGGAGAGATTGCCAAAAATAAAGTTAACGGGATTATTAATTTCGTGGGCAACCCCAGCCACCAATTGACCCAGGGAAGACATCTTTTCGGTGTGAATCAGTTGAGATTGCGTGCGTTTGAGGTCTTCTAGGGTGTCTTCGAGTTTTCTGGCTTGGGCGGTGGCGGTGGCGGCGAGTTTTTCTTGACTCTCCAAGGCGAGGCGTAAGGAGACTTCTTGATGTTTGCGTTCGGTAATGTCGCGCAGAATGATGACGTATTCGGTTAGCACTTGCGTAGAGCGATCGCTTTTGGCAACATCGAGAATGCGGATCTCATCGTTTAGCAGCAGGTGATGCTCGCTCCGATCGATCCAGCTATTGGGATCGATCGGAAAATCGGTCAGGAATTCGGTGAGAGAACGACCGATGAGGCGGTTTTGCGGGCGCTGAAATAGCTTTTCAGCGGCGGGGTTGGCTTGGGAGATGTAGCCGCGTTCGTCGAGGATGATAATGGCATCGAGGGCAATTTCAAAGAAGTGTTCTGCCTGCTGTCGCGCTTCGATGATGGCGGTGGCTTGCGGTAAGCTGGTCCAACAGGCGATCGCAATCCCCAAAAAAACGGCGGTTAGCAACCAGACTACAAATAGATTATTCGCTTCGCGGGTGGGATTGCGATCGCCTAAATACTGAACGATCCACCAGGTAATCAGGCTACTTCCGCCCACTAAGCCAATTAGCGTTAGCACTTGAAAGCGCACAAAGTCTTGAACCTGGGTGCGATCGCGCCCACTATATCGATCGATCCACCATTGGGCCTGAAAAGGGGTAAGCCGAACCCAGCGGACGATCCAATCGATCCAGATAGCAACGCCAGGAAGGAGTAACCCAACGATCAGATCTTGGCTATCCCACGCGAGTCCCCCAACAATCAGGACAACGCTTTCCATCCCAAAACAGGCTAAGGATATATAGGGCCAGCGGCTAAAGGATCGACGGCGACGCAGCCATAATCCTAAATGCAATAGGGCGCAAGCAGCTACCCAAGCAGTTCCTGTCACCATAACAATCTGGGAGATATTGCCCCAAGCTAAACACAGCAGGCTTAAGGTGAGGTTGAGTAGCAACGCCGGCCCCATGACGCCGCGACGGGAGATGGTTCCTAAAACGGGCGCGAGATAGCCATCTTGGGCAAATTGATACACCATGCGGGGGGTCGCAGTAACGGCGGTGGCTGAAGCGAGCAAGCAGGCGGAGGCAATAGAAAAAGTGACTAAGGGCGGGGCGAAGGGTCCCCAAAAGTGGCTAGAGGCGCTGAGAAATGCCAGATAGGCGTTATTCCCTAAGCTGCTACTGGTGGATAGGCGGGCGAGTACCCACGTTCCGCCAATGGCAATGGGGGCAATCAGGAAGGCAGAGAGTGTGAGGAAGTTTGCGGTTTTTTGAGGCGATCGCGAATCGGCCATAAAAGCAGCGCCAATCTCGCAAGCGTAAATTCCGTAGATGGCCACAAAGAACGATTTTGCCCAATCGCTAAACTGCCAAGGGGGGAGGTTTTGCACCTCGCTAGGGCTGGGAAAAAGACCGGGACTGTTGGGGGAAAGGATTAGCCATCCTAAGCCTTGGACGCTAAACAGCAACAGCAACCCCATTGCGGGAACCATGAAAAATAGGGTGACGATGGCGAGGGCGCGGGTACCGCTAAAGGCGATCGCCCACATTAGTAAGGTAAACAGAAGATTGAGAACAAAGGTGGGCGCTTGCAGATCGAGAACGGCAAGATTGGCTTGGATCAGATCGGTTAAGACAATGGCGTTGACGGGAACGAAGGCAACCCAACTGAGATAGTAACCAATGGCTGCATATTGCCCGATGAGGGGATAGCGCCGGAATATGCGGAGGATGTAGCTAGGGGTGCCACCAGAAACATCGGGCCAACGTTGGGCCAGCCGCTTGACTTGAAACATCAGCAGCATGGCAATTAAGCTACAGGGAAGCCATACCCAAAGCGATCGCCATCCTAACTCGGCGGCGATAATTGGGGCTGTGCTGAGCAATGCTAAATGACCTGCAAACCCAAAGCCCCAGGTTTCGCTTGGAGATAAAGTTCTTTTTAAATCCACGCTTCTGAATTTAATAGAGATTGAAATTCAAGCCAGCAACCGAAAAAGCCAAAACTGCATTTCCATAAACTGACGGTTATTGAGTTTGATTGAGACAGACTTCGGCGGCCTGCCCGGTAGAGTAGCAGCAAAGCACGCTTTGTGTGAGACGGTTAAGTCTGACCAAGGGTACCCGATGACTCCACCTTAGAAAATCAGGGATTCACTCTCTCGATTCCAGAGATTTACCCAACGGCAATCTCAAGCCGAGTTTATAGAAATTTAGCCAAGCGATGATAACGCTGTTGTTATTATTGAAGAGAAAATTTAAGCTTGGATGTGATATGAATTACACAAATCGCGATTTTTAAGTTTTTTTAGTAAAAATGGGAAACCTCAGAAAGCCTCGCTGCGACGATTGGCAACTCACTGAGGCTTTCCGAGAGGCGAGACCTTAACCTACCACTTCTTGTAGGGGAGGAACTTACCGGACATGATAATCTTAACGCGATCGCCTTTGGGGTCTTCTTCTTTCTCCACGTCTAAAGTAAAGTCAATCGCACTCATAATCCCATCGCCAAACTTCTCGTGAACCACCGCTTTAATCGGCATTCCATAAACCTGCATAATCTACTAGTTCTGCCCTTGCATGCTCTGCTGTGCTGTAAAGTGCCTGGTGCACCAGCTGGTGCCCGGTCACGTAGTATGTAACACAACTGGCTGGTGGTATGGTTGATAGCACATG
>JAAHGE010000118.1 GCA_010672635.1 Desertifilum sp. SIO1I2
TATTGTCCTAACGCAATAATTTTAACTTGTTCATCGCCCGTTTGAGCAAACTTGGCGGTGCTTTTGGTTTCTCCGGCGGCGGTTCGGTAAAGACAGGACGATTTTGGGGTTCGTGCAAAAAGCGATAGTGTAAAAACAGGTCGCGGTAGGGTAATTTAAGATTTTCCCCGGCGCAAATAGCTTCGGGAATGCGCGGCGAAATGCCAACATAGTGCAAATACGTCACGCGATTGCCATTATCATAAAGAGCATAGTCTTTCTGTTCAAAATGCTTAGATGTCACCGTACAACCCGTCGCTGTTCCTTCCGGGAGAACGTGGGACAAATTGCAGATGCGCTTATTCGTCCGCATGAACATATAATTAGCAACGGGTTGGTCATGACCCGTCGTTTTAAAGATTTCTGCTTCTCCAGCTTGTAACTGTTCAATTAACCAGCGGCGTTCTGCTTCGCCAAACAACCCTCGCTTAGACGCATAGAAACCCGCACAGAAAATTTCATTGCGGAGGCGGTTTTCATCAAAAACTTTTAGGAGTTTGGGAGATTGAACATTATAGACAAATTCAGGATGATAGAACTGAAAATCGTAGGTTACGCAGTCGTACTCATCTAACTTAGCAAAAATCAGATCCAGAGAATCCAATAAAAGGATATCTGCATCCATGTAAACAAACTTATCAAACGGCCCATCAAACGCACAAAAGCGGCGATGGGAACCATAAAGGCGAAATTTTTTGGTACTATCCATTTTATCCGGACGAGCTTGCCGCATAAACTCATCCCAACGGTCGATAGATTCGCGGTCGTCGTAGATAAAAACCTGGGGACGCTTGGCAATTTCGGCGGCTATTTTTTCGGTCTGTTCGTCGTAGGGAAAAATGCAAACCGGCATTTCTGACCCATAGATGACTTCTATACTATTGAGCAAGGCGACCAGTTGGTCAAACATGCGATCGTTACAAAGGGTGCAGATACCATCCATAAAGATTTTTCAAAAGAATAAATTCGGCTTAAAAGTCAAGGATTTCTAGCAAGGTCGATGCGATCGTAGCATAGGGAAGCGGGGCATCGCGCTTTCTTAAAGTTCCCTCATCTCCCCTTTATTTCGCCTTTATTTTCTGGGTTTCCTCAACCACTTCTAAGGTTTTGAGAATTTGCATGGCTGAGACATAGGCTTCTTCAATTAACTCGGTTTGTTCTTCTTGGGTATCCACCAAGTCATCCACCACTAACTTCAGGGAACCTAACATCGAACTGAGGCGAGTCCGTAACTCGTAGGAGGCTTTGACTAAGCGTTCGTCCGCACCGTTCAGCGCGTGCATTTGCCCTTGTTCGGCAAATTGCATATTGTAAAGACGGGTATAGTAGCCATCGCGCTGGAGTAACTCGTCATGGGTTCCGACTTCCACCACGCGTCCCCGTTCGAGAACGGCGATTTGGTCTGCTTTTTGCACGGTAGAAAGGCGGTGAGCAATGACCAAGGTTGTGCGAGAATGGCTGAGATTATCAATTGCTTCTTGGACTAGGCGTTCGGAGACGGTATCTAAGGCACTCGTCGCCTCATCTAAGATTAGCAGTTCGGGGTCGCGCAGTAAGGCTCTAGCGATCGCCAATCGTTGTCGCTGTCCGCCCGATAATAACACGCCGCGATCGCCAATCGGAGTTTCTAACCCTTGGGGCAACTGTTCGATAAACTCGTAAGCATTAGCGCGTTTGGCTGCGTCAATAATTTCGGCTTCTGTCGCATCCGGTCTGGCATAGGCGATATTATGCGCCACGCTATTATTAAACAAAAACGTATCTTGGCTGACAATCCCCATCGATCTTCTGAGGTTGCCTAGATCGTACTCTTTCAAATCCGTACCATCAATCGTAATCCGACCTTGAGTGGGATCGTAAAAACGGGGAACCAAATCCGCTAAAGTAGACTTACCTGCACCCGATCCGCCGACTAAGGCTAAGGTTGTTCCTTTTGGCAGCCACAGGTCAATTTTATCTAATACTAAATCCCCATGACCGGGATACGCAAAAGAGACATTTTCAAACCGAATTCCCTCGCGCATTCCCCGATAGGGAACGGTTCCCAAGGTCATGATCGGCTTTGTTTCGCGTTGTAAAAATTCCTTGACAATTTCCACACTTGCCACGGCATTAGCAAAGGCGCTGCGCGTATTATTGAGTTGACCGACAATCGGTAAGAGGCGGAATAAGACGACTAAATACGTCAAAAGAATTGCGCTAAACGATTCTAACTGGGTATAAAAGAACGTTCTAGCTAACAGGACAATCGCTAAAATTGCACTCGTTCCCATAATTTCATTAATGGGATTAATAATAGCAAAGTTAGCCTGAGATTGCAGTTCAGCCTGTTCGCGATTGACAATTAAATGGTCTAAACGCTGATATTCATCGGCTTCGCGATGCGTAGCTTTCACTAAACGAACGCCAGTAATCACTTCTAACAGCGCAATAGAGTATTTCCGGGAATTTTCCGAAAGTTGCTGACCAAAATATTTAGAACGCCGGACGTAATATTGATTCGTCAAAACGACAATGGATAACAAAGCCGTTGACACCAGCGTCAATTGCCAAGAAATGGAAATTAAAATCGCTAAAAAGACTAAAATAGTAATTAAAATTGTGGCGATTTGAATCATCGAACGAATCGCCCGCGCCGTGCGATCCGTCTCTTGTCCCACGCGGTTAACAATATCGCCCGCCCGCATTTTGGCATAGAAATCGAGATCGACTTCTAAGAGTAATCGGATTCCCTCGCGGCGGATATCATTGGCTAGCGATCGCGATAAGTAACTCGACGCCAGCGAACTCGAATAATTCGCCACATTCTTAAGGATAATTAACAGCAAAATTCCCGCCGTCATCACCCAGAGGCGTTCGCTTTCGCCAAACCCTTCAAAAAAGCCAATTACCCGTTGCAAAGCAGGCGGCGCGCCTTGTAAATTGACCTCCTGTCCGGAAAAATTCAGAATCACCGGAACGAGCAGCGCCGTACTCACCCCATTAAATAGCGCCCCAGAAAAACCTAAAACGACGCTGAGGGTAATTAAACCGGGGAACTTAGACGCGAAACGAAAGAGTAGCTTATTGGTAGACATCCAGTCTTTCCTATGAGAAATGACTCATTGACGATCGAGGGGGAAACTGCATTGACCTCATCGGTTACTCAAACGATCCGAGATCGTCGTTATCGGGATTTTTGCAACCATTGGGGCGATAATTTGAGAAAGTCCGTCCGCCATTGCTTGAATACTGTAAAGCTGAACGCACCGTTCCCGCGCCTGTCGCCCGCGTTCTTGGGCTTCGGACCAATTTTGCAAAATCCATTGAATTTTTTCCATCAGTTGGTCGGGGGTATTCGGTTCGACTAAATACCCCGTCTCTCCTAAAATCTCAGGAATGTCACCGACGCGCGTCGCCAAAATCGGTTTCGCCATCGCCATTCCATCGGTCAGTTTCAGGGGAAATTGTGCCAAAGCCGCCGGTTCATTGCGCTGAGGAACAACAATAACATGGGCCGCAGCCACCACTTCTGGCATCTGTTGATAAGGATAACTGGGTAACTTAATAATCCACCGTCCCCACCGTTCGATCAACTGGCTGTCATAGTCATCATAGGGACTCCCTCCCACAATGGCTAGCCTTAAATGGGGTTGGTTTAACCGATCTAAAGCTTCAAGAACATCCTCCAAACCTTTATAAGGACGAGGCGCACCCGGAAACATCAAAATAAAATAGTCCGATAAACCGTAACGCTGGCGACTGGTATCGGCATCGTAGCGATCGGGGTTAAATAGGTTGATATCTTTACCATTGGGGATGTAAGTTCCCCCAAACCGCTTTTGTAAAAAACGAGTGTGGGTCGTGGCGAGATCGGCTTTGGAGACAAACCCTTCCATCCATTTAAGATAGAGAGGATGATCGGGAGTTCGTAATGCGCCCTTTGGCTTGAAAATATCGCGTCCAAGTTGCTTGAGGCTGGGACGATACTCAAAGCGATCGCCGCCATGCCAGCTTAACTCCCAATCGTCAATATCCGCAATCACCGGACGACCGCTCATTGATTTTTTCAGTAAGGCTACGCCCAAACTCGTGGGTTTGGGCTTGTAAGCATAGATAATATCGCCCTGAATCTGCCGCAGGAGTTGGCGGATCGATTGGAAAAATTGGGGATATTCGCCCCCCGGTACCGTTTTTAGCGTTACGCCTGAGTGTGAGGAAACAGTTGCAGGTTCGCCAAACTGAAACCCGACCACTTCTACCCCATAGCCTAATTGTTGCAGAGCTTGAGCCAGTAGAAAGGGACGAACCCCCGCACCTCCCCATCTGAGTACGCCGGATGCTGATAAATCGCTAACCACTAAGGAAATTTTGGGTTGAGTGGAGGAGTGTTGCACGTTCGCGCCTTGCTGAGTTGAGAAGCGGAGTTAACGCCAATCAGGTCTAGCTTACCTTTTCGTTTTGCCATTGTCATTACCGAAAGATTTGGCGTTGTAGCATCAAGGGGAGGGTATGGATCGCCGCACTTGGAAAGAGCGATCGCCCCTTGGTTTCTTGGGCGACTTCGGCGGTAAGCTGTTGTAAGGCTTGGCTGCGCGTATCCCAGGAGAACTCATTAATGGCGCGTTCTTTCCCCGTTTTCCCCATCTGTTGGGCGAGTTGGGGATCGGCGAGGAGGGGGATAATCGCATCGGCGATCGCATCCGGGTTAAACGGATCGACTAAAAACCCGGTTTTCCCGTGAACCACTGCATCCGATACGCCACCGCTATCCCCGGCGACGACCGGAAGTCCGCACGCATTGGCTTCGAGGTAAACAATGCCAAATCCTTCTACCTCATGGCTTCCGGGCGGCTGGCGACTGACCATTGCAAACAGGGTGGCTAGGGTATAGTAAACCCGCAAGTCTGCATCCGAGACTTCGCCTGCAAAAATGACGGACTGTTGTAAGTCTAAGCGATCGCGCAATTGTTCGAGTTGCGATCGCATCGGTCCTTCCCCGACAATCAGATAGACGGCATCGGGGAAACGGGATCGGATTTTGGGGAATGCTTCAAGGACGCGATCGCATCCCTTGCGTTCAATTAACCGCCCCACGCTGAGAATTACCGGGCGATCTGCTAAACCATATTTTTGGCGCAATTCCTCCACCCGTTGCGGATCGGGTTCGCTCAACCATTGCTGAGGCTCAATCCCCGGTAGAATGGGGACAATCTTTTCGGGTGGAACGCCTACCGCTTCTAAAAGTTTCCCCGTATAGCGGCTATTACAGGCGATGCGACTGGCTTCGGATAAAGCAATTTGCATCAGTTGGGACTTTTCCGGGTGGTTTTGATTTTCTAAAATTTCCTTCCCGTGGGTATAGATAATGTAAGGTTGTCCCAAGGTCTTTCTCACCAACCATCCGGTTAAACCATCGGGTAAGACTAAGCCGCAGTGAACTACCGCAATTTGGCGATCGCGACAAATCCGATATAACTGACGCAACCATTGTATGCGGCCCCGAATTCCCCAGCGCCACCACACTTGGCTAATCCGGTTAATCCGCACAATGGGTAAAGGATAGGTGCGATCGAAGGCTTCATAGTCGCCCACTTTATCGGGAGTCAGGATAATAGCGCGATCGCCCCCAAAGCGGCTAAACAGATGGTGGTAATAATTCTCCCGCCCGCCAATATGGGGTAAAAACGTATCGGTTAGCAACAATGAATGGATTGAAGCTGTTTTCATGGTTGTAACCGATCTCCAACTTTACTTAAAAACTTCCGTCCCGACCGTTCGTAGACGGTCTCAATTTGATATTGTTGCTCTAGTTGCGCCCGCATCGGTTCCGCCGGATCGAGCAAAAACACATCATAACCGGGGGGAATTTCAGGAACATTCGGTTCAATCGCTAAAAGATACTCGACGCGATCGTCCAAAGAATAGCTTAAAGAGAGGACATCGCCCACAGCCCCCCCAATATCAAATGATTGTTGCGTATAGGGGTCCGCATCGGCAATCACCAGGGGACGTTCGGCTTGATTAATAATCCGGGCGATCGCCGGATTATTGGCATTACTCGCCTTATTCCACCACCATCCCCCCGATTGAGACATCGCCCGACAGGACAGCAACCCACCCAGTAATAAACTAATCAATAGCACCTGTCCGACAACTTTTAGTCCCCTAGGGCGAACCTTCCCGCCGATCCAACTCGCCAGTAAAAACGCCACCGCCACCTCAATAGCGAGATACGCCGGAATTGAATAGCGGGGAACCACCGAACGCCGTCCCCCAACGAATAAGTCGGGTAAAATCAGCGCCATAGCATTCACCCCCGCCCAACAATATACCAGCAGCCAAACCCGCACTTCTGCATGACGAACCAGCCAATAAAAGCCGGCGATCGCGATCGCCACCGTTGCCACAATTAAAACGGGATGGTTAAGATCGATTCCCCGAAAATCCCCATCCAAAAATAGCCGACTAATATTGGTTCCCCACCGCTGCACCAACACGCTAAACGTAATTTTAGACGCCAAATCTTCCTGCGCCCCCGTATGGGCTGTCACTTGTTGCACCCGTGCAAAGTTAGTCAAAATCAGCACCACCCAAGGCAAAAAGGCGATAACGCTAGCGATCCCAGCTAACAGGAAGTTTCTTAGGGTTGTTGTCCAGCGGAAGCGTTCCATCACCAGGACATATAGCCCTTGACCCACAGCAACCAGCACCGTAAACAAAAACGTATAAAACGCTGAAGCTAACGCTAGCGCATAGATTGCCCAAGAGGCGATCGCATTTGTTCGCATTGCACGCAACAGCGCCGCCTGAGAGAGTAAAATAGTCACAATCCACAAGCTATACTGGCGGGCTTCTTGGGCATAGAGGACATGAAACGGCGAAACTGCAATCAGGGCGATCGCGATCCATCCCACCAGCGGCGCTTGAAACAACTCCCAACACAGCCAAAACGCTGCCGGAAATGCCAGTAAACTTATAATCGCAGGCCAACTCCGCATCGCCTGCACCGAAGTCCCAAACACTTGCGCCCAAAACCGCGCCGACAGGTAATAAAGCGGCGGGTGTTCCGGGTTCCCCGATAGCGCCCGCATCGTATCATCCAAACCGCGATCGGGACTCAGGCGCTGAAAGCTTTGAACTTGCTCTTGGCTAACAATTTGTCCGGTAAAAATGCTTTGAGTCACATCAGCGATCCGATAGCCAGAAATCCGCATGGAAGTATAGGCTTCATCCCGCCAGTAGACTTTACGATCGATATTCACAAACCGGAAATAGACGCCCAACACTAACAGCGCGATCAATAACAAACGCCACCCCAAGGGGGGAAGCCATCCCTGTGACTTAAATTGACTCATGGGGGAGGGGAGAAAATTCCTTCAGGATCTTAACCGATGAGATTGCTGCGGTCAGGAACAATTTAGAAATTAGATCAAACACCCTACTGACTCAAGATCGCCTGCGGATCTAACCCTCAAACCCTTGTTTAGCCGATCGTCATCCTTTGCAGATGGCTAGCTTACCAGTAAACGATCTCGATCCGTCCTAGTTTAACCTCATCAAAAATGCGATTGATTTGGCTGCGTTGTTCTGGCAGAGTCACCCGATCGGCTAGCATCGCCGTCATTAACTGAAAATACTGTTGGGGCGTAACTTGTTGACTCGCCAACGCTTGCTCAACAATCGCCATAATATGGTTGTTTGAAGGAACCTCTCGCATTTTGTCGCTTCTGTTGGGCTGACCCATTCATCGGTTTGGGGCAAAGTTATCATAAAATTATGCACTCAAATTTTTAAACCTTGCGCTTCTGCCTTGATTTGCCCAAAGCATACGCTCAAAGTCCCATGCAGATTATCCGTATTCCCGCCCTGTTTGATAACTACATTTTTTTATTGCACGATCCTCAGCAAAAGATAGCCGCCGTTGTCGATCCAGCCGTCGCCGAACCCGTTTTAGCACAACTTCAGCAACTTCAAGCCGAATTAGTCGCCATCTTCAACACTCATCATCACAGCGATCACATTGGGGGCAACCACCAACTCCTGCAACGCTTTCCCAACCTGTGCGTGTATGGTGGAAAAGAAGATCGCGGTAGAATTCCCGGTCAACAAGTCTTTTTAGAAGAGGGCGATCGCGTTTCCTTCGCCAATCGTACCGCAGAAGTCCTCTTTGTCCCCGGTCATACCCGCGCCCACATCGCCTACTACTTCCCGCCAGAACCCCCCACCCAACCGGGCGAACTCTTCTGTGGCGATACCCTATTTGCAGGAGGATGCGGCCGTTTATTTGAAGGTACTCCCGCCCAAATGGTTGAGTCTCTAAATAAAATTCGCGCCCTTCCCGACTCCACACGCATCTGGTGCGCCCACGAATATACCCTGAAGAATCTGCAATTTGCCCTAACTGTAGACGCAGAAAACCCCGATCTCAAAGATCGCTTCATCCAAGTCAAGCAAATGCGCCGCCAAAACGAAGCTACTATCCCCTCATTACTTGGCATCGAAAAGCAAACCAATCCTTTTTTACGCTGGGATCGCCCCTCCCTCCAAGCCTCCACCCACTCCCAAGACGCCCTGCAAACCTTCAGACGCCTGCGAGGGATGAAGGATCAGTTTTAGCTGGAGACGGGAACAAGAGGATGGGGGGATGGGGAGATGGGGAGATGGGGGGGAAGAAGGGAGTTGGGAGTTGGGAGTTAGGGGTTGGGGAAGAAAGGATAGGAGAACTTGATAACCATCAACTCAGCACTCTCTTCTGACTCGGAACTCGGAACTCGGAACTGACTCAGCACTCTCTTCTGACTCGGAACTCGGAACTCGGAACTCGGAACTCTTTTCTCCCCATCCTCTTCCCCACTCAGCACTACTTATCGTCTGCGTCGCGCCCCGCCTCCTACGGGACGAGAATTGCGGCTACCGCTGCCAAAACTGGGGCGGTTGGTGCGTTGGGGGGCGGAAGGATTCGATCGGCGCAGATCGGTACCGCTATAGCCGGAACCTGTGGATCGCGTTCCGGTTGTGGTGTTTGGGCGTCTGGTATTGGGTTGAGTGGCTGAGGGCGATCGCCGAATCGCCCCCGTTGTCCGAATCGCTTGGCGGTTTCTCATGGCAGCCGGAGGAGCCTGATAGCGGCTCTGGTAGCGCTCCACAGCCTGCCCGTAGGTGCTACCGTATCCCCCATAACCCACCATCATTCCGCCGGGTTGATAGACCGGAGGGACGTAATAGCGGGGCGTAAACAGCAGGTTAGCCGCCATCTGACCGGCAAAAGCGCCAGCAAAGGGCGTCCAAAAGTTGGATTCTCGACGCACAATCACGGTTTCTGGTTGTCCAGTTTGAGGGTTTTGTTGCGTTTCGGTGACGTTATGCACGTACTCGATCCGAAAGTCTTCGGTTAAGTACATCGTGGCTTGATTGTTCTCCATTTGCAGGTGAGTTCTTTCACCCGCTTGGATCTGTTCGTCGGTTAAGCGGGCTAGCTGCAAATCTGCGGTGGAAAATTGCGGCGGCGTCCCTGCTGGGGTATTCAGTAGCAGTAAGTTATATTCGCCATTGATATCATCATAGGTCGCCTGCTGAACGGGATATTTTCCCTCTTGTAAAGGTAGGCGATTGAGTTGGGCTGTTGGACTATTATCGCGAGCAGCGTTACTGCTGGGCGCGCTACAGGCAAAGGTTGTCCAACTTAGGGTAATAACGAGAAATAATATCGTTAATTTGCGTTGAATCATGATCGACTAAAGTTGTAAACAGTTAAAGCAAGGCGGGAAACTGGGTTAAAAGGGGATTAATTCAGGAAAATTCACCAACAACTGATCGTCCGTGAGGCGATCGCCAAATTGTGCCGGGGAGAAATGCACTTGCACCGCCCGCAAACGTCCTTGATAATGCAGATTGACGATCGCCTTTAACCCCGCACTCATGGCTTCATAGCTGGCGAGATCGGTTTCTAGATCGGGATGTTCGCCTTCTGCGGCGATCGCGACCATTACAATTAGGTTTTCGGTAACGGGTAAGGCGAATGGTTCATCAGCACTGTTGGAGGGTGCGGGTTCGCTGAGGTAGCGTTGCGCCGAGTCGGTAAACAGTTCCTCAACGTAGTCGCCAGCAGCACCTTCCTCCCAGAATACATCTCCTTCATTAGCAGCCGATCGCCAGTAGGCTTCGTATTCTTGTAGGCTTTGGCAAATTTCGACTAAACCTTCACCGAGTACGTTTAAATCGCCCTCTGCTGCGATCGCCTCCCGTGCTTTCCGGTTCAGCAACCCCAGTAATGGCGCGACTTCTTCTCCCGCCAAATGCAGAAATAGCCGACAAACGACTAACCGCGTTTTTCCTCTAAGTTTGTTAAAGCGATCGCCCCAAGCTGGCATGGTGTTGATTCACCTCTTCCCATTACTCTAGATTTCTGGACAATACAGGTTCTTCATTAATTGTAACTTTGTCCCCAAGCATAAACCGGGTCTCCACGAGAACTCTCAAAAAACCCGGTTTATCGCTTGTTTAATTTCTCTCAACAGGTTCCGGCATTAAAGAAGAGTGGTGATGATCGATTAACCACTGACCGTTTTGGTAAGAATAGACATAGGAATAGCGAGCAACCGCCGTGGTTGTTTTCCCTTGTTCGTCCTGTAAGGTAAACGTATAAATTCCTACATCAGAGGCTTGGA
>JAAHGE010000119.1 GCA_010672635.1 Desertifilum sp. SIO1I2
TCGCCTGACTGGTAAAAATGAAGGCTTTGACGGGTCGATCCAGAGTTCGGAGAATTTCTTGGGTTTGCGGCGCTAGGGTAAAAATCTGGGTTTCGGTTAAGTCAAACCGCGCCAGGTAACGCACCCCCAGAAAGTTAATTAACCCTAAAATCAGGATAACGGACAGGGTGGAGATCAGGGCATTGGTTCCGGCTTCGGTAGAGCGTTGCTTCCAGAACCGTTGCAGCGTACTGATTTGATAAACCAGCCACACGCTTAAAATGGCCAAACCGCCGAGAATTAAAGCCAGGGGTAGCGGTATCCAAGCGGCGGAGATGATTCCTGCTGTCAAGCCTGCCACGATCAGGGTTGGTGCTAACCAAACCAGGTATCGAAGAGATTTCCAAAGGGGTTTCATAGTCGAAGAGCGAAAATTGGTGATATTTGGCTTAGGAGCGTTGGAACCGGAGGGTTTCAATCGATTGAGCGGTTAGAAATAAGCCTAAGATGACATAGCTGCCAAATAAGATTAGGCTGCTCGTGTCTAAAACGCCTCGGACGAGGTTGGTGTAATGCTTGAGTAGCGATAGGTGGCTTAAAATTTGTCCGAAGGCTCCACCCACCCCATTAGCCACTAAATCAATCACCCAAAGAAATAGAACCAGTGCAAAGGTTAGCACCGCCGCCAAAATGGTACTTTCAGTCAACGAAGAGATAAACATCCCCAGCGCCAGCACGCTCGCCGCTAGTAAGATTAATCCCAAATGACCCAAGAGCGGTACCGCCGGTGAAACTGGAGGATCGGCCGCACTAAACGCGATCGCTTCGTAGATTAACAGCGGTACGATCATTGCAGTAAAAAAGGTGACGGCCCCTAATAATTTTCCCGTGGCAACTACCCAGTTGGTCACGGGGGAAGTGGAAAGCAGTTCTAAGGTGCCGCGCTTGCGTTCTTCTGCATAGAGTCCCATTGACAAAATCGGTAGCACGAACAGGGATAAATTTCCAATTACGCCTAAAAATAATTGCTGAAATTGGTAAGCAATGTCCACCGGTTCGCTACCGCCAAATTGATCGAGCAAGGCCGCTTGGGCGATAATGCCTTCAGGGCCGAGCAGCATCGCTACAAAGAAGAAACCCGACAGCAGCCAGAAGACGGCCGCGATCGCATAGGCTAAAGGAGAGGCAAAATATCCTTGCAACTCCTTGCGATAAATCGCCATAATATTGCTGAAAATTCCCCTCATCACTGCGCTCCTTCTCCTGCGTGAGGCTCTGAAACGTTGGCTTGAGTGTCTGCAAGAACCGGGGAGTCTGCTTGCATTTCTGTCTGCGATCGCGGCTCTGAATCATCGGATTCCAGCGTCTTTTCAGTGGTGGTTAATTCTAAAAAGACATTTTCCAAGCTGACTCGGTTGCGGCGCATTTCGTATAACCCCACCCCCGCACCGACGAGAACCGCAACAATATCTCGTCCCGGTTCGGTTCCCGGTTCCGACACCACCCGGATTAAATGGCGGTTGGGGGGAAGATAGTTTTCTGCCACCGCTTCCACAAACCGCACGCCGGGTAAGACTTGTAACAAGTTCTTGACTTCGATTACATCTCGGTCTACTTCTAGCTCGTAACCCGAACCCCCGCCTAACTGAGCCACTAAATTTTCTGGGGAATTGGTCGCCACAATCCGGCCGCGATTGATAATGGCGACGCGACTGCACGTCATGCTCACTTCTGGCAGGATATGCGTGGACAGAATAATGGTATGTTCGCCTGCTAGGCTTTTGATTAAATTGCGAACGTCAATGATTTGACGCGGGTCTAATCCAACCGTTGGTTCATCTAAAATAATCACCGGGGGGTCGTGAACAATGGCCTGAGCAATTCCCACCCGCTGGCGATAGCCCTTCGAGAGCTTGTGGATTAGAACCTTACGCTTATCAGCAATATTGCAGCGCTCTAGGGCAATGTTAACCCGATTGCGGCGATCGCTCCGTTCCACCCCCTTAATCCGCGCCACAAAATACAAAAACGACTCCACCGTCATCTCTGGGTACAACGGCGGCGTCTCCGGTAGATAGCCAATCCGCCGTCGCACCTCCATCGAACTTTCATGAACGTCAAAACCCGCTAACCGCGCCGTTCCACTCGTTGCTGGCAGATACCCCGTTAAAATCCGCATGGTGGTGGTTTTCCCCGCACCATTAGGCCCTAGAAAACCTAAAATTTCTCCAGGCTCAACCCTAAAGGTGACATCGTGAATAGCCGGGGTTGAGCCATAGATTTTGCTAAGATGCTCAACTTCGATCATCTTTCCTCAAACTCTGATACGCTAGCTTGCCGATCTTAGATTGTATCGAGCCAATCCTGAAGCAAAGGATTGCTCTCAATGAAACTTCAGTGCCGCGTGGGAATCCATCAATCAGGATTGCTCCTGAAATCGATCTTCTTCCAACCATCCTAAACGAACGCTGCCCTTTCCATCAGATTGCAGCAGCAGCAACTGCTATTCTTGCGAGAGTTTGGCTAAAATTTGTGTCAGCCTAGAACCAATGCTGCTTAGTGCCTGTATGCCACCAGAATCTACTCCTCCTCAATCTAGCTTGATGCCCGATTCGCCCTCTCCCAACGGACGCGCCGCCATCGATATGCGCCAGCGGCAAGCCGAACAAATGATGACCTCATCGATGCTCAGAAATTGGGAACCCCTTCCTTTCCAACAAAAGGATACCCGGAATTTGAGTAGTTGGGCAGTCACGATCGCGATCGCCGTCATGTTTGTCGGTATCATTCTCGATAATTACTGGATTGGCATGAGTGCAACCTTAATTGCCATCCTAGTTGCCCTGCGGCTCATTTGGCCCGTCATCGCCAGCCAAGTCAACGACCTCTTACCCGAACAACGCGCCCAAATTCTCGGTTTTCTGGCCCTATTTGTTGCCACCCTTGGCTTATTCAAATTCATCGGCGTCTACCGCAGCATTAGTAACTGGCTGAGGCGTACCACCTGGGACGAATTTGGTTCTTGGGCAGAATGGGTAGGCGCACTCGGACAAATTATGATTGCTGTCCTTGCCGTTTACATCGCTTGGCGACAGTACGTTATTTCCAGAGACTTAACCATTCAACAAAACATCATTACCCAACAACAAACCATCGATGCCTACTTCCAAGGCATTTCTGACCTTGCCTTAGACGATGAAGGAATGCTTGAAGACTGGCCCCAAGAACGCGCCTTTGCTGAAGGTCGTACCGCCGCCATCTTAGCCAGCGTTGATGCTGCCGGAAAAGCCAAAGTCTTGCGTTTCCTTTCCCAATCTAATTTACTCACGCCCCTAAAGCGCGACTATCATCTAGGACGACCGATTTTAGATGGTAATGGGGGATATCAAGAAGACCGAGAAAACGGCGTCTGCGTCATCGAATTAGGCGTCATGTTAGCCAACGCTAACCTTTCAGGCACCGACTTGCGCTGGACTGATTTAAGCGACGCTTACTTTATTAGAACCAATCTTAGTTACTGCGACCTCGCTAAAGCTAACTTAGCTCGAACGGTTTTATATGAAGCCAATTTAAGTTATGCCGATGTCAAAAGCACTCGTTTCTTTTATGGGGCTTTAGAAACCGCTTCTCCCCGCAGCCGCAACGAAGCCCCCAACTACAGAACCGGGCAGTATACTGGGGCAGTGGTTGAACGCATTGATTTTACAGGGGTAAAAAATCTCTCCGAAGAACAGCGCCACTACTGCTGCGCCTGGTGCGGCGAAGCCTCTAGAGGAACAATTCCCGGCGGTTGTGCTGGAATTCCAAATTTGTTGGGACGCTGATAGGAGGATGGGGGGATGGGGTGAATAAAGGCAAATTGGCTATTGTTCTCGATATTTACTCAGAACTCAGCACGAACTTCCTCGCTCAGAAGACCGCTTCGCATTATTGCTAGCTACAGAACAAGTACACTCTGCGCCCTCTCTCTCCTCTTCCCCAACCCCCAACTCCCCATTCCCCACCCTCTATAGAGTGCGAGGCTTTGGACTTACCTGTAGTCTTGGTGTTGGATATCGCGCAGACGAGCTTCGGGGCGCTTAAAGCGGTCTAATTGCATCTCAAAGAAAGCGCGATTGGCTTGGAGATGTTCTGGATTAGGATCGTCTAGGGGATGCAAAGTCGCAGTTCGCAAGGCTTGAATCACCGCAGAGGTCACGCAATACATCGAACGTTGGAAACTAATCCCCAATTGGATTAATGTATCGTCCTCGCCCCGGCAATATTTTTTATAGTATTCCACCAGATAGGGCGGCAGGAAATGCAACATATCTTGCATGAGCAGCGTTGGCGGAATTCCGGCTGTCCCTACGGGGAAGACATCAGCGTAGAGAATGCCGTAGTGAAAGTCTTTTTGGTCTTGGGGGACTTGTTGCGCTTGGGCGTTATAAGATTTGGTGCCTCGGAACGGTGCAGTCCGATAGAAGACGGCTTCCACATAGGGTAAGGCGGCTTCGTATAGCCAGACAAACCCTTTAGATTTGGGAATAATTTCGTAACACTCGCCGCGAATATAAACATGATGGTAAATCGGACGGCTGGCAACGGCAAAAATCCCATTGACTAAAAAGTTCATTGCTTCTGGTACCGAGGTCAGTTTCCCTTCATCATAGAGATCCGACATCTCGAAAAATACAGGAGCCATGACTTCCCAGAACAAGCCCAGATTTGAATAGTAAGACATCTGGCGGCATTGTTCGATGAACATTTCTGGGAAGAGTTTATATAAACCTAGCATCGCGGGATTGTATTTGAAATATGCCCGAATGGCCCGGTCTGCGTTGGCTTTATATTCGTCTGTATCTAAGTAGGGGTCAAATTTGCCACCCATTCCTCGATGCCAATACATGGCTCGCATACAGGCTTCGGCAAATTCCATGTTAATGCGATCGTGCCAGAGGTGATGCAGGAGCTTGGGCATTTTTCCGGCTTCGCCTTTTTCAATAAAGGCTAACAGTTCCGGGTGGGCGGTGGCTTCTCCACGCCAAACGCGCAATTCAGCATCATCGCCTGCATAGTGATTGTGCAGGTTGAGATACTCTTGGGGCAGGAAGTATTTAAAGAAGGGAAAGGGGTCTAAAAAGACGCGTTCGGCAATATACAACAAGTCGCGCCAGTAGAAGTCCATCGGAACTGCGTAGGCTTTATAAATTCCGATAATCTGCATTAAGTTCTCTGGCGTATCGGGAAGCATTGCGCCTCCGGCTTCCAGACGGTGAATAACTTCTGCAAACTCATGTTGCGAAGGGGGAAGGGTCGGTTTTGTTAAAGTGTCCATGTCTTTCTTAAAGTGCTGAGTTTAAAGTGCTGTTGCTTTAGCTTCCGCGTAGCGGTGTGCTGAGTGGGGAGGTGGGGGGAAGAAGAGGGAATTGGGAGTTGGGGAAGAAGGGAGTTAGGAGTTGGGGGTTGGGGAAGAAGAGAGCGCTTGTTCCGTAGCTAGCAGGAGTGCGAAGCGGTATTCCGTGTTCCAGGTGAGGAAGTTAGTGTTAAGTAGGTGGAGAACAAGAGCCAATTTGCCTTCATTCCCGCCATCCCCCCATCTCCCTATCCCTCCACCCTCTTCTTCCCCTCACTCCCTAGCTTGGGCAATTTCAACGGCTTGGGCCGCGTTGAGGGTGGCGACTAGGGCGTTAGTGGTGGGTTCGCTCCAACGGACGAGCCAGGTGGGTTGAACGCCGAGGAAGAAGATAAGCGCGGCGAGAATTAAGGCGGGGATGCGTTCGCTGAGGTGGACTTTGGGGTAGTAGGCGGTGGCGTTGTCTAATTTGCCGAAGCAAGTGCGGTTAATGAGGATGACGAAGTAAACGGCGGTTAACCCAGAGGCGATGATGCACAGGAGGGTGATCCAGGGGAAGGTGGCAAAGCTGCCTTGGAAAACCATAAATTCTGCGATGAAGCCGACTAAGCCGGGAATTCCAGCGCTGGCCATTCCGCCGAGAACGAGGAGGGTGCTAATTAAGGGTAAGCCGCGAATGGGGTTCATTAAGCCGTTGAGGACGTTGAGTTCGCGGGTGCCAACTTTGACTTCGATAATCCCAATGAGATAGAAGAGGATGGCCAGAATGAGGCCGTGGCTGATCATTTGGGTAACGGCACCCAGGAGGCTGAGGGGGGTGGTGGCGGCGGCGGCGATGACGATATAGCCCATGTGACCGATGGAACTATAGGCGACCATGCGTTTAATATCTTGTTGGGCGATCGCAGTGAGTGCCCCGTACAAGACGCTGACGACGCCGATGATGGCTAATCCTGGGGCAACGGTCGCCCAAGCTTCTGGGAACAGTTGCATCCCAAAGCGAATCAAGCCGTAGGTTCCCAATTTGGCGAGGATGCCGCCGAGTAAAATTGCAACGGCGGGAGAGGCTTCGACGTAAGCATCGGGCAGCCAAGTATGCAGGGGAACCAGAGGAATTTTAATCCCAAATCCGACTAATAACAGGGTGAGTAGGATGATTTGGGCGCTGAGGGGGAAGCCTTGGGTGATGATGGCGTTGTAGTCGAAGCTGAAGGAGTGCGACAGCCACGCCATGCCTAGGAAGGCGGCTAAGACTAAAATGCCGGAAACGGCGGTGTAGATGAGGAATTTGGTGGCCGCATAACCGCGTTTTTCGCCGCCCCAAATGGCGATTAATAAGTACAGGGGGATGAGTTCGAGTTCGTAGAACAGGATGAACAGGAGTAGGTTTTGGGCAGCGAAGGCTCCGGTGAGGCCGGCGTTGACGAGTAGGATTAGGGAATAATAGAGGCGGGGTCTGTCTACGCCTTCTCCGGTGCCGTAAATGGCGATCCAGGTTAATAGGGAGGTAAGGGCGATTAAGGGTAGGGATAGACCATCGACGCCTAGGCTATAGCTTAAACCGAGTTGGGGAATCCAAGGGAAGAATTCTGATAGCTGGAAGCCGATCGCGTTCAGGTCAAATTGGGTTAGGGCGACGCCAGTGAGGATAATCAGGAGGGAGGCGATCGCGATCGCAACCCCCCTTAATTGATTGGCTGTTTGGTTGCCCGGAAGCAGGCTAATGACAATGGCCCCGATGATGGGAATTGCGATTAAAAGACTTAGTATCATGGTTGGATCGGGTCAAGGGTGGACGGCATTAAGATAAACCCAGTGCCAACATTCCCAGGAATAGGGCAACGCTGAGAACGATGGTGAAGGCGTAGAATTGACTTTGACCGGAAACGTTGTACTTTAAGCTTTGACCGCCAAAGACGGTGACGATCCCGACTAAATTGACGAAGCCATCGACGATGTAACGATCGATCCAAAATAGGATGCGCGAAACGATCGCAACAGCGAAAACAACGCTAATTCGATAGATTTGAGCGGTGTAGAAGTCGTAAGCCAGTAGGTCTTGCAGGGGTTTGGGGAAGTAAACTGGCAGATAGCGGTTGAGGTAGAAGACGCTACTGAAGAGGACGCCCACTACACCAGAGGCGATCAGGATACCGGAGGCGAGGGTTAAAGTTTCTGTCCCGGCGATGAGTTGCCATTGTAGGAGTAATAGGGGAAGGTGCAGGGTAAAGCCTACAGCAATTAGAGTGGGCAACATCATCGGCCAATGCACTTCGGGCGATCGCTCTGTCATCTGTGTCGGTTTACCTGCAAACAGCAAGCCGAATAAGCGCGTGAGGCTAAAGGCCGTTAAGCCATTGACGACGCAAACCACGCCCGCTAAGACGGGTTGCGTTTGCCACAGGTGTTCGAGGAGTTGCGATAAGCCCCAGAATTCGCCCAAGGGAGGTAAGCCAATTAAACCCCAACTCCCGATGATGAAGGCGATCGCAGAAATGGGACGCCGCGACCCTAAGCCGCCATACTGGGTGACATCTTGGGTGATGTTATTCCAAATCAGACCGCCTGTCACCATGACTAATAAGGCCATTGCTAGGGCGAACCCTAAAACCAACATTAAGGCGGTGTCGGGTTGTTGAGTACCCACAGCGATAAATACCAATCCCATATAGGCGCTGACGGAGTAGGAAAGGATGCGCTTGATATCAATTTGGGCGATCGCAATTAAGGATGCCCCTACCGCCGTTACCGCACCAATAAATACAGTGGTTTTTAACACCCAGGGGGAAAGCGCGAGTACGGGTTCTAACTTGACTAAAACCCAAGCACCCGTTGTCACCACTACGGAGTTCCGTAAAATCGTACTGGGAACGGGCCCTTCCATCGCTTCATCCAGCCACAAATGCAAGGGAAATTGAGCGCATTTCCCCATCGGCCCGGCAATTAGTGCTAATCCTAGTAAGGTGGCAACTTTTGGATCGAGTGGGGCGGTTTGCGCCCATTCGGCAAGTTCGGAAAAGTTCCAAGTTCCTGCTAGCGGATAGAGGGCTACCACTGCCATCAGTAATACTAAGTCGCCGACCCGTTTGGTGAGGAAGGCGTCTCTCGCCCCCGTTACCACCAACGGCTGGCTGAACCACAAGCCGACTAATAAATAAGTCCCTAGGGTGAGAATTTCCAGGATAACGTAGCTGAAAAACAGGGAATCGCACAAAGCTAGCCCGCACATTCCGGCTTCAAATAAACCGAGAAGCGAATAAAATCTTGCCCATCCCCAGTCCATTTCCATGTAGCCAATGGAGTAGATTTGAGCTAACAGGTTAATGCCCGTCACCAGAACCATTGCTCCCACACTCGCGGCGGAAACTTTTAGATCGAGGGTGAGGTTTAATCCGGCTGCCTCTAGCCAAGTGAATGATAAATGTTGGGCGGGTTGTTGCCAAATTGCAGATAAGGCAAAACTGCTATGAATAAACGCTACAAAGGTCATTAAAGCGTTGAGATAACCGGAGGGACGCGGCCCGGTTTTGCGCGAGATTGCTGGCGACCAAAATGCCGCTAGCAGTCCGCCAATTAAAGCATAGCAGGGGACTAGCCAAACGCTCCCTAGGAGCAATTGAGCCATAGTAATTTCCTCTTAAATCTCTTAAAATTTGTCTATTTCTCGCGAAAAAATTAGAATGTTATTCGCTTGCATGAGAAAATCAGCGAAGGAAAGACAGAGAATGTTTCCTTGCTAGACTATTGATTTCCTCTAGACTTCTTTACGAGTCTAGCGATTGATGAACCAAAAAAAAATAATCGAAATCAATAATTTCTTAATGGTTACTCTAACATTTCTTTATTATTGGATAAGTTCGCTTAACATAGGTTTTTTCGATGCTTATCATAGATAAAGACCAAAAAACGCTGAAACCCTTGAGTATGCCTAAATTCCATTGAGGTTAAATTGGCTTGACACCTACAGATGTTTGTCATCCTACCTCAAATCGATCGGTTTTTCTATGGTGAGGATAGAAACTTCTGATGGAGACACAGTGGAATCTTAGAGCTTACACGGATGGAGAGAGCTTTCCAAAGGAGGGGCGTCAGTATTGCGATCGCCTCCAGGAAAGATAACATTTTCTGGGAGATTGGGGGAAGCCTTGAGATTTTGCGGGGTTGTCACCTGCTGCACCTCCACCTCTTAGAGCGATCGCTTACGATAAAAGCTGATGTCATGGAAGAACTCTATAAATTCACCCTCCTCCGCGACCAAGTGGATTATCTTACAGATCGCGGAGGACGAACGTAAGGAGAAAGCCGCCCAGCAGACCCTAGAAGTCGCCAATAAAGTACTTGAAGTCAAATCCGGTCAAAATTCTTAAATCCATTTCTAATCTAAATTCTCGTAGGTTGGATCAAGACCTAACCTAACTAATCCGATTCGTGGTAAAAGTTGACTTGGCTGAAATTGCGTTTTTTCAAGTCTTCGTCGAGGATGAACCAAAACAGCCAATCATCGCTTTCAAAGGGATTCAATTCAATCAATAACCTGCCTTCTTCAGCATCCTCAATCTCATTAATGGTGGAGTGAATATCGGGATGTCCGGCAAGTTTGCTACCAAGTTTATCGGAGTCGTTTTCATAAAGATATTCGTCTAGCCATTCGCTGAATTTGGCAAACAGTTCTGATAATTCTTCGGGGATGTTGAAGTCTTCGCCGTAGCGAGAATACCAGAATAAATTGCGCTCTGTAGAGAAATCTAAGCTACAAATCTCATCATAATCCCATCGTAGAGTTTCTCTGGCATTGATGAAGCTAAAATCGGTTACAAGGTCGTTGATATCTTCAGAAACTTCTGGAAAATAGAGCATAGAATGCCGTTTATCCGCATAGGCATCTGCATACTGAATTCCCCCTAAATATGCCTGGAGAATTCCCTGTTTTGGAAAGTCAAAACCCTCGATTTGCGGGACTTCAGCACAGTTGATTTGAATAAATAAAATCATCGGTTCCCCACTCACCGGAACGCGGGGATAGTCTAAGCCTTTGGGGAAATAAGGATTGCCTCCTATTTTACTTTGCCAGAGGGTTAAGGGATCTCCTGTGGAGTCTTCGTTAATTCGCCCCACTTGGGTTTCATCGAGGTGAAGCGATCCGATCCGACGCGCGACTTCCTCGCTGAGATCGTAAGCCAGTTGAATGCCACTTTCTCGGCGGCGAAATTGTTTGAGCAACTCCGCTGGCGGTTTGTTCAAGGGTTGAG
>JAAHGE010000012.1 GCA_010672635.1 Desertifilum sp. SIO1I2
TCTCGCAAAGGACGTAGACATTTGCGAGCCAGCTAATTAACAATTCGCTTGGAGCGGACTGAAAGAATCTGCTGGCGAGGAGTTTAAGGTTACTTGCAGCCGCTCAAGCGCACCGTTAAATCATCACAAGCCTATTTAACCCTTGTACGTAGGAAGAGCCCTTTCACCCATGCCAATTCTGCTGGCATAATGCTTTCGCTCGGTTCAGCCATAATTTTTCCCCACATGCTCGCGCATTCCTTGGACAAAACCACTCCACTATTTTCGCAAAATAACGCCCAGAACAATCGGTACCCCTAAGAGTGCAGTCACGGTATTTAAAGGTAAGGTTGTTTGCTGTCCCGGCAGCCCGGCGACTAAATCGGCGGCGATCGCCAAGTTAGCCCCCAGTATCATAACAGCAGGTATCAGCAATCGACGATCGGTTGTTTTTAACAAAGCACGCCCCAAATGGGGAACGGCAATTCCGATAAAGGCAATGGGTCCACAAAATGCCGTTACCGTGCCAGCTAAGATCGAGACATTGACAACGATCGCCAGCCGCATCTGGGAGAAGTTTAGTCCTAAGGCGATCGCTTGAGTTTCCCCCAACAGCAACAGATTCAGTGCTTTACTACTGCTCCAAGCGATCGCCATTCCCACCAGTACTATCCCCCCGAAAAACGGAATCTGCTGCTGTGTCACCGTTGCAAAGCTACCAAACGTCCAAATAATATAGGTTTGAATTTGCTCGGGTACGCTGAAGTACAGCAGGAGATTCACAACCGCACTGGTGACATAGCCGAACAACAATCCGACAACCAGCAACGTCACGGAATTTCTGACATAATTCGCCGCCACCACCACGCAGCACATCACGCCGAATGCACCCAAAAGTGCCGCGATTACCGTTGGCTGACTTCCCGTTAAGCCGATTCTTTGCACCCCCATGATATCGGCAGCGAGTACCACCAAAGCCACTCCTAAACTCGCACCGGAACTCACACCCAAAACATAAGGGCCAGCCAGGGGATTTTGAAACAGGGTTTGCATCTGTAAACCACTCACCGCCAGGGCTGAACCCGCCAGCATTGCCGCGATCGCTTTTGGGAGGCGAAATTGTAGGATAATTGTACTCCAACTGGCTTTCTGGGCTGCCTGTCCTTGAAGGATTGCTAAAACATCCCCTAGAGGAATAGGCACTGAACCCATCGCCAAACTACAACACAACAAAGCGATGAGGATACCCAGTAAACTCACAAACATCCACAGCCGAGAATGTCGAGAAGCCAGTTTTCGGAAACTCATTATTTTAGGGGCTGATAATAAACCAGTTGATGTTCCGGCAACAGTTCTGGATGTAGGATTTTCACTAAATCTGACAAAACCAGATGGGGGCTAATCGTACCACTTTGCCAGTAATCATTTCCCCCAAATTCATTCACCCGCGCATTGTTATTAAACACGCGCCCGGATTGAAAGGCAGAAAGCTTTGTGTAGCGTTCATCTGCACTCGCCACATCCTGTAATCTTTTCCAGTTCTGACTGCCATTGAGCCAAACTTGGGCATTGAGGGCGCGATCGTACACCGCTTCAAAACTCAGGGGAATACTGCCACTCTCAGCATTATCTGCTCCCAAATAGTTAGCTCCGGCATCTTTTAATAATTTGGCTACATAGCTATTGCCACCGGGGATATTCCATGTCCCATTTCGATGAAAACCCGTAATGACTGTTGGTTGATTTTGAGCCTTTTGAGCGATCGCCGCTACATTTTTATACTCTTGAGCAATTTGATTAAACTGTTGATTGACAGCTTGCTCCTGATTAAAAAATAACGCCGTAAATTTTATCCATTCTGCATGACCTAAAGGGGTTGATTCCATGTATTCAGAATTAATCGCCACCTTCAATCCTGCTTCGAGTAACTGAGGATGAGCATCCTGTTGAGGATTGCCAGTTCCATAGGTGGTAATTAAATCAGGAGATAGGTCGAGGATTTTTTCAATGTTCAAGTTAGTATTGCTACCAATTTCTTTAACATTATTCTTTTGAAGATGTTGGCGAACCTCTTGGCTATAAACCAATTTAAGATTGCTAACCGCTACCAGGGTATCGAGTAACTGCAACGAGTCTAAATGTCCTAAATGAGTCGTTGAAAGTACGGCAATCCTTTGAATCGGAACCTGCACAAATTGTGACTGCTCAAATCCAGATGGCACGGGAGTTCCACACTGAACCAGAACATATTGAAAACTTCGATTAGCATCACGCCAAGGATTATTAACTGTAATTACTTTGTAATGCTTGTGATATTCAACTTGGAAACCTTTAGCATATTGAATTTGAGTTTTTTCTGGAAAATAATCTCGATTGGGGTTGTAGTTTTGAACGCAACCAGGACGTTGTGAAATCGGTTGTTGTATGGAGGGATTCCGACAGCTATTTATCGAGAGCGCTAGCCATCCCCCTAACAGTATCAGAAGAAAAAAACGTTTCAATTACGACTCCTGAACAACAGCACGAGGATAGACATGGGAAGTCAACGTTTTCCCTTCAACTAAATGCTCCTGTACAATTTGCTCCGCCAGTTCCGGCGTGACGCGAGTGTACCAAGTTCTATCCCCGGAATAAAAGACAATCGGTCCCATTTTACACACTTCTAGACAACCGGAATTAATCGCATCAATATTCAGTTCAGCCTTCTCCACTGATTTTTGCAGCGCTTCATAAATCGGTTGCCAATTTTGTGAAGGATTGCAACGGCTCGATCGACACACAGAAATAAAGGCTCGCTTCAACGGATTCTCGGTATAGGGAATCTCCTGCTCGCCCAAAACATAGATTTTCCGAATCGTTTCATAAAGCTTGAGCTTTTCTAGATTCGGTTTATTTTCCGGTAATAAATCCTCATGCTCACCCACAAATGGATTCGGTAAAAACAAATTCATCATCCGTTCTCCCGCCCCATTCCAAAATTGAATTCCCCAGCTTCGTGCTTGTCCGCGTGGATTAAATCGACGGTACAACGCCCCTCGACTCACTAAACGTTTTTGCCGAAGTTCTATAGGGGTTTGACACGAGGGTCCACCCAAATTTTCTTCTAAACATAGGTGTAAATGCCACCCTTCGGTAACAACAGTGAGATAACCATCGTACAAGCGCAAAATTTTCGGGGGTTGATTGAATTCCAACTCCAACACACTGCCATCAACAACATGCCCCACCCCTACCTCTTGCCAATGCTCTTGAAATAGAGAGTAGAGTAGGGGACCTGTCACTTCGATTGGGGTGGGAAAGTCCTCATATTCAACCCAACCCCCATTGGGTAAAGACTCTCGCATCACCTGATTAAGGGGTATAACTCGACGCTGGAATGTTGTCATTATCGATTCTTCCTTTTAAACTAAAACTTCAAAACTGAAAATTGAGTAAACCATACGCATTACGCCCTAATGCTTAAGAGAAATTCTTAAAATGTGGCGCTAATACCAAGGCGAAAACTGCGTCCCACGGCAGGAAAACCGGGATATTGCTCGTATTGTTCGTCAAATAAATTATCCAAGTTGCCGTTAAATACCACATTCCCACCCAGGGGGATGCGAAGTTTTAGATCGACGGTGGTGTATCCCGGCAAGGATTCAGTGTTGGTGTTGTTGACGAAGTAACTACTCAGGTGGCGCAGAATTATACCCGTATAGAGTCCTCCGGGCGTTTCGTATGCCAGTCCAAAATTAAGGCTATCGGCATTTCGGAAACTTAGTCGGTTATCTTCAATATCCGGGTTGCGATCGCTCACAATCCGTGGGTCATTCAGGGTATAGTTGGCAAAGGCATAAAAATTGCGAGCAAGTTGCACATTTAGAGCCGCTTCTAAGCCCAACGTTCTCACTTTACCGATGTTTTCGTAAGTACTGGGAGAGCCAGACTTAAAATTAATCAGATCGGAAATGGTGTTACTAAATAAGGTGAGCCGCAGCAGCCCAATATCCCCCAATTCTTGATCGATACCAATATCAAAGCTCTCTTGTCAAATCTAACAACACCTCGTCAGTATATTGCCGTGCTTGAGGGGTGAGGCTATTAAATTCGCCAATACTATCTGGAATCGGCACTCCTCCAGCCACCCCAAAATCTTTGGTGAGGTAGAGGGCGCTGAAAGTGAGGGTGTTGCGATCGCCGAGTTGCCCTTCTAGCTTGAAGTTGAGATTATTGTATAAGACATCAGCATTCTCGCGATCGTCCTCTAAGTTAATGCGATCGATCTCGAAGGGAAAATCATTCTCCGCCTCGGTGCGCGTGTAACCTACTGTCCAACCAATTCCACCACTGCGCCCCCGTGTTTGAATAGCCTGCTCATTTAACCCAAAGCTCCCTGCTGCTGCCCGCACAGTAACTTCGGGTTGATCTGATGGGGCACGAGTGATTATATTAATTACACCGCCTATTGCATCGGAACCATAAAGTGTAGAGCCACCCCCCGGCAGTAACTCGATGCGTTCAATGTTATCGGTGGTGAATTCTGACAAATCAAACCCACCAAAAAAGCCCACGTCATTGATGGGACGACCATCGAGTAAAATCAAGACCTGTGCAGAATTGGAACCCCGAATAAACTGACTGCTCAAGGCACCTAACTGTCCCCCAGCCGTGCCATCACTGAGAATTCCCGGCAGGTATTTTAAGGCTTCTTGAACTGTCCTCGCTCCCTGCGCTTCAATCTGCTCTCTATTAATCACATAGACGGGGCGGGTGGAGTCTCTGACGGTGGCTTCCCGCCGAAATGGTGCATACACGGGCTGATTCAAAATTTCGTCTATGACGATAATTTCAATTTCTTCTTCCTCAAAGTTGACATCGGGGGTCGGTGTTTGGGCTATTACACTGGGTGTGTAGGCGCTGATTACTACCATTATCAATCCTGTCAGACGAGCGCTAAACATCCCCACCCTCTGGGGAGCAAACAAACAACTGCTATTATTCATTTAAACCTCGCAAACTGCCTAAATAGGCTGCCAGATGCACCACTTACGAATACAATTTGTTTCGTCACGAAGCCTTTGCAACTTCAATGCCGGACAAATCGTGCAAAATAGCCATGCAACTGTTGCCTAAAACAACTGGATTAAAAAAAGACTGATAGACACGCTTCCTTGAGCGTTCTACTCTTCTATTTGAATGAAAATAGGCAACGCTCTTAGATGTAGCGGCAAAAGTCTTCTGAGCGTTATTAAGCGTGGAAAATCTACATTTACCATCTTCTGTACCTCGCAGATAGATTTACTGTTCAACTAACATCGGCGGGCATTCTGACTCAGAGACATATATCTCATCACAGTTGCGGGACAGCGCCGGATTCACACCGAACTTTCCCCGTTACCTCTAACGGCTGCTCCCCGTTAGAACCGAATTCTGATGCCAACTATATCACTTCCAGGCCAGAGATTTAGCAACTTTTCTTCTCTTTTGTTCATCCTGTAGCAATTAACTGGGAATAGGCGTATTGCAACGATTCGTAAAAATTTCCGCCATTTCTCACGAATCTCTTGCCCCATCTGACTTCCCGGCAAAGTTAGCTGATTTTATTTTTTCAGCACTTAATCGTTATTGAGAATCTCATCCAGCACATACACTCCACAGACGGCTCAAGGAAAATTGATAGTGATAATTGACCAGGACTGTATTCGCGTCTCGGAGTGTATCATCTCGGTAGGCTAGAGACATGGCTTTCTGGAGGGCTGTTGACTTGATTTTTTCAGCCTAAATCCCAGAAAGCCTTTTCTACATACGGGTGTTATTTGCTACTTTCTAAATCTCTTCTAAGACGGGGGGTTTACCCCCGTTTGGCGATATTTCTTTAAATCACATCAAAACGCTACTGAGTTGAGGATCTTGAGTTAGCTATTACTCTGTTTTCCTTTTTAAATATCCCTTCAATTTCAACCGACGGCATAATCCGTAAAGGGTCGTACAAAGGGGGGATGGAATCCGACTACAATATCTTGTTTAGGGATACCCATTTCGACTAAGCGATCGCCAACTTCCTCTTCTGTACCATTCCACTGAATCCAAATCTTGTCATCTTTGATATCAAAGTGCATAACAGGTCCGAACACGCGGCGTTTATTCCGCCAACCCACATACAGTAATTGGTAACGATCGCCTTGAGTATCAACAATAATTTGGGCTTCAACGTCCTCTTGTAGCAAGACATAACTTGCATATTCTTTGAGAAGTTCTTGAATGCAATCTCGATATTTGTTTAAATCTGCCATCTGACGATTTCCTCTGGAACTTGAATTTGTAAGACTCCATCATCTCCAACATAAGATTTCAATTTAATACTTTCCATTGCTATAACCTCCTTGTCTATTCCTATTGTGAAAAATGAGCCTGACAGCGGCAATACTCGCAACATCCCCCTGCACGATTGGCGATCGCTTCTTTCTGTTTTGCTGTTAGCCTGGGTTCAAACATAAGCAGGCGTTTCTATACCGAGTTCCTGTATAAGGAGTCTCAATTAACCATTCTAAGCAGGGCGATAGGCGATCGCGCTAACCTGTAGGTCGTTTCCCAGAGACTTGACCCCAGGCAGTTGTATTTTTACAAAGAGTATCGATACATTACTTAACTTCTTGTTAACTTAAAAGGCAATTGGGGAATCATGAACATGGCAAGCCTTGTAGAGTTTGTCATTCCTCACGGTTTACCTCCATCGCCACAAATGCAGCAACTTAAAATCAAACCGAAGTGTTTGGCTATTCTCAACAGCAGCAACCCAACCCAACACTCACAACGGCGTCTTTTACTGGCCGCAGTCACCCTCCCCATCGTCCACCTCTACCTAGGGTACATTGGGTTATCTACGATGTTCGTCAATGGGGCCTCTGTTTTTTGGCCCTCCCTGGGGATGTTTCAAGCCGCGATGTTGCTGGTTGGCTACCGGGTATGGCCAATTCTGTATGTCAGCGACTTCATTGTTAGCTATGTCTTGTTTTTTAAAAATAATCTGCTCATCAGTAGCCTAATTCCAGCAGCCAATCTTTTTACTCCCTTAATCGGGACGTATCTGATTCACCGCTTGATTAAACGGTCTAACTTTTTAGAGCGATCGCAAGATGTCTTCAAATTTATTATTATCACCCTCGTTAGTCCCTTAGTCAGTTCGCTGCTCGCCGCGCTGATCCTCTGTTCTAGCAAGATTTCACCTTGGAATGCTTTTATCGAAATTGGACGAACCTGGCTGGCTTCAGACAGTACGGGGATTTTAGTCGTTGCGCCGCTGCTGGTGACTTGGCTGCAAAAACCCCAACAGCAAAAACGATTGAATAGACAACAAAGTCTCGAAGTAATCTTCGTTGTCGTTGTGACACTTGCTGTCAGTCGCATTGCCTTTTGGGGAGGCTACGCCATTGAATATCTAGTGATTCCGCCGCTGATTTGGCTAGCCTTCCGCTTTGAAGCGCGGCTTTCCACCCTGTTAGTTACGGGGGTATCGGCGATCGCCATTTTTGGTACTCTACACGGTTATGGTTCCTTCGCCAAACAAGTCTCCCCCAATGAATCGCTAATTTTACTGCAATCCTTTATTTGTGCGATCGCCATTACCACTTTTGTGATTACCGCCGTCAGTCACGAAAATCGCACCGCCGAAGCCAAACTTCGCCAAGCCAATGACGAACTCGAACAACGGGTAGAGATCAGAACCCTAGAACTGCAAGCAGCTAAAAATACCGCCGAAGTTGCCAACCAAGCCAAAAGCGAATTTTTGGCTAACATGAGTCACGAACTGCGAACCCCGCTCAATGGTATTCTGGGAAGCCATTAGCAATCCGATTGAAGCTTGGAATGTTTTTGATGAAGTTAAATTTAATATCTGTTTTATTGGACATATTCACTTTCCGGCACTTTTTGGCGCTCAACATGATGAATTTGGCACGGCTTGT
>JAAHGE010000120.1 GCA_010672635.1 Desertifilum sp. SIO1I2
TCTCAGCACACTGCTTCGCAGAAGCAGTGTGCTGAGTGAGGAAAGGAGTTCCGATTCTTCCCCAACTCCCAATTCCCTTCTTTCCCCCCCTTTTCTACGTCCACTGGTGAATCAGGGCGAGAATTAAATTCAGGCTGAGATAACTGACAGTGAGGACTAAAACCACAAAGATAGAGATACTGACAATTGAGCGCAATTTGTTGGGAGAGTTGGAACTCATAGGGATACTCAGGCTGAAGAATGCATCAGGACAGCTAACAGTGTTAGCCTAAAACAAAAACTCCTCAACTTGGCTAGCCCTAGCCTGAATTTTAGAAGAATGCTCGAACTTCACTGCCACACTACCTTTTCTGACGGTACCCTAACGCCTACGCAATTAGTCGAAACTGCGGTTCAAGCGGGGGTTCGCGCCTTAGCGATTACCGATCACGATACCTTTAACGGATGGGAAGAAGCAATCAGTGCCGCCGCCAAGTACGATTTAGAAATCGTTCCCGGTTTAGAACTCAGTACAGTTCACAATCATTGTTCTCTTCATATTCTGGGTTTTTATCCCAATCCTCAACTGTTGCGCGAACCGCTACAAGAACGCTTAGAAGGTCGCAAGCGCCGCGCCCAAAGGATGTTAGAAAAACTAGCCAGTTTAGGTTATCCCCTGACTCTGCCAGAAATGGGGGAAGGAATGGCCCCAGGACGACCTCATATTGCATCGGCGATGGTCAAAGCTGGTTATGTCCAGTCCAGCCGAGAAGCCTTTGACCGTTTTCTGCGCGATGAGGGGCCCGCTTACGTGCATTATGAGAAGTTTTCGATTCAAGATGGGATTGCTTTATTACGTTCCTGCGGTGCGGTTCCGGTTTGGGCACATCCCTATTTATTCCGAGGCGGCGCGGTTGAAGAGGTGTTACGGGAGTTGGTAGAAGCAGGCTTAATGGGGGTTGAGGTCTATCACCCCAGTCAGTCTCCTCAGCAACAGGAACGCTTGCGCCAGTTGTGTAAAGAATATGGATTGTTGGAAACGGGGGGAAGCGACTATCACGGTCCAACTTTGGAAGGAAGCCACAGTCAGCTCAATATGTGGCATCTGCCCTTATCGCTGTTAGAACCCATTAAAGCAGCAGCCAAGAAAAGAGTGCAAAGTTCCAAGTTCCGAGTTCCGAGTAGGGAATAGAGTGCAAAGTTCCGTAGCTTGCACACCAAGTAGCGGTGTTCTGAGTAGGGAGTTGAGAAGAAAACAGAGGATTGAGTAATTTCTTAAAATCAATCCTCTGTTATTCCATAAACTGGTACTCTCTACTCACTTAGGACTGTTAAACTCACTCGGAACTCGGAACTCGGAACTCGGAACTCCTTTCCCCACTCAGCACTCAGGATCATCCTGTATTCCGCATTCCGGCTGCAATTCCGTTAATGGTGAGTAAGGCCCCTCTGAGAAGTTCGCCTTTGCTGTAACGGGAGATGACACCTGTGGTCATGGTGTCTTGGTGTTGGCGCAGGCGCTTGAGGAGGGAGACTTGTAGGAGTCCTAGGGGGACGATGGTACCATTACGGAGTTGTACGGAACGTTGTAGACCGGGGTCGCCATCGAGGAGGCGTTCGTGTCCGGTAATTTTGAGGACGAGTTCGCGGGTGAGAGTGTATTCGCTGGCAATTTGGTCGAAGACCTTCTCAAACCGGGGGAGGTCTGCGGGGGGTGAGAGTTCGCGCAGGTAGTGGCGAGCAATTTGCAGGTCTACTTTGGATAGAGTCATTTCGACTTTGGAGATGGCCATTTTGAAGAAGGGCCATTTGTAGTAGAAGTAACGCAGGAGTTTGAGGTGTTCTTCGGGTTCTTTTTCAAGGAAGTCTTGGAGGGCGGTTCCGACGCCGTACCAACTGGGGACGAGGAACCGGGCTTGCGTCCAACTGAAGACCCAAGGAATAGCGCGCAGGCTACCCAGGTCTTTTTTACCGCCGCGACGGGCGGGACGGGAACTAATTTGCAGTTGGCTAATTTCTTGAATGGGGGTGACGTGGTGGAAGAAGTCTACGAAGTCGGGTTGCTCGTAGATCAGTTTGCGATAGTGCGATCGCGACACTACGGCCAATTCTTCCATAATTTCGTTCCACGGGGCAATATCATCAAACCCGCTACCCAGTAAGCTGGCTTGAACGACTGCTGAGGCGATGGTTTCGAGGTTATAAAGGGCGAGTTCAGACAAGGTGTATTTGGAGGCGAGGACTTCACCTTGTTCGGTAATTTTAATCCGACCGTTAATGGTACGGTTGGGTTGAGCTAAGATTGCTTCGTAAGCCGGGCCGCCCCCGCGACCGACGGAACCGCCGCGCCCGTGGAAAATCCGCAGTTCTACACCATATTGGGCGGCGACTTTTTGCAGGGCTTTCTGGGCTTTATGAATTTCCCAGTTGCTACTGAGGAAGCCGGAGTCTTTGTTACTGTCGGAGTAACCGAGCATGACTTCTTGCAGGCTTAAGGGCGCTTGAGAACGGTCGCCTTCTTGGGTTTTTGCCCAGGCTTCTGTTCCCCCGGCGAGTAGGGTGCGGTAGAAGGGCAACTCAAACAAGGCTTTGAGAACATCGGGGGCATGTTTGAGGTCTTCAACGGTTTCAAACAGAGGAACGATGTGCAGGGTGGAAACGCCTGTTGCGGGGTCGTATAACCCAGCTTCTTTGGCCAGCAGCAGGACTTCGAGTAAGTCGCTGACATCGTGACTCATGCTGATGATATAGGTTCGACAAACCTCTATCCCGAATTCCCGTTGCAGTTTGCGAATCATCCGGAAGGTTTCGATGGTTTCGCAGGTTTTGGGGCTAAAGGGGAGTTCGGTGGGAATGATGGGACGGCGCGTTTGCAGTTCGGTGGCCAACCAGCGCGATCGCTCTTCTTCTGTCAGTTGATTATAAGGTTTGGGGAGAATTTGCAGGTATTCAACAATCTCGTTAACCGTATCGCTGTGGCGGGTGCTTTCTTGGCGCACGTCGAGATGGGCGAGGTTAAAGCCGTAAATTTCTACCTGACAGCACAGGTTGTTGAGTTGGCGACAGTATAGATCGGTTTGTTCGAGCGATCGCGCAATTAAGCGCAACTCGGCAAGAAACTCATCTCCCGACCGATACACCGTCGGTGCATAGGGCAAATCTGCCATTTCTACGGCGGGGTTGCTCTCTAGTTGGCTGAGGTTGGCGACTGGGCCATATTGCAAATTGCGATCGCGCGTATCCTCTAAACGCTTCAGAATATAGGATAACTTTAAGCGATAGGGTTCTTGGCGATAGCGAATGGCCAGTTGATCGTAAACCGCAGGCATTCGCTGCTGGTCTTGTTCTAACGATTCCAGCAATTCCGGTAGCACATCGCTCCAGTGTAGCGACGGACTCAATACGTTAATTAAACTCCGCACGGACTGGATGTATTTCTCTAAAACCAGATGGCGCTGATAGCAAGCCGTTTTCCAGGTCACTGCTGGCGTTACCGAAGGGTTGCCATCGCGGTCTGAACCCACCCAAGACCCAAACTTACAGAAATTATATTTAGGGGGGCGCAGGCTGGGGAAAGACGCTTTCAACGCCCGTTGGAAGCGGTTGTAAAGCTGGGGAATCACGTCAAACAGCACTTCTTGGAAGTAGTGCAACGTGTAGTCTACTTCGTCGAGGACGGTAGGCTTAAACTGGTGCAGTTCGTCGGTGCGCCACCAAAGCCGGATTTCCTCAGTTAATTCTTCGGTGTATTGATAGGCTTCCCAAGAATTGCCTAACTCCTGCCCCATTGAGGGATTACCCTCGCTGTAGCGAATATAGCTTTCTTCAACGCGATCGAAGCGCTGGAGAATTTTGGCAATTCGACGCTGTTTATCGCGAATGGTATGGCGAACAATTTCTGTAGGATGGGCTGTAAAAACTAAACGAATATCTAAAGCATCAATCAAGTTCTGAATTTTCTGGGGAGGCACATTCAACTGGCGCAACTTCGGCCACAGGCTGCCAAATGTCCCCAAATCCCGACGACGGTTGCGATCCGAATCATGCAGGCTTTTTTCTAGGAGGTTGTGATGGACGCCATAATCTTTTTCTGCGGATTCCGGCAGTCCTTTAGCCCGCTTATTGCCTAACAGGTCATCGACTTCGCGATAATGCTGTTGGTGGCCGCGTTGGTCGTAGTGTTGTTCAACAATATTAATCAGTTGGAAATAGAGGGCAAAACCTCGCGCCGCCCGAATTGCAGCATTGAGGTCTAGATTTTCCACAACCTTTTGCACCTCAGAATCGGCAAAATCCGGCGCTTGTCCTTCCGGAGAACACATCGAGCGCAGTTGTTTCAGCAAGCCGATCAAATCTTGACCGCATTCTTGCTCTAGGACAAATTCCCATAAGTCCTCCACCAATTTTAGGCGACGACGCAGCAACAGTTCTGAGGTTAGATCGACCCCACTGTCCGGAAGTGCATTGTCCGGTGGAGAATGCTCATTGAGTTGAGATTCAGATTGAGAAGTTTTAATCGTTGTCACTGTGTCGTTTCCAAAACTGTGATTTGAGGAATGGACTGTTGAACTCATGAGTGTGAATGCCAGTCAGTGTGAGGAGCGGAGTTAATGGCGTACAAACTGAGGATGTAAGGTTCTAATGCTCAAACTCAAATCCTGTCCTCCAATAAACGAGCGATCGCTCTGAATTGATAGTTCTGCACAGTTTTATATTTTTTCGCTTTAGGCAACCGCTTGTCTAGCCTTTGAGCACATAACTTTGTTTTTTTGAGGAATACGAAACATTTTCAGGGCTTGCTATCTATTTGGCGACAAATTTCTGTTCGTGACTAACTTTTTCGCCTCAATTTACCAGATTTAGTCGCGCTCGGAAACCGAGGAAGTTGGCGAAACAGAAAGCTTAGGATTTAACGTCGGCAGGCGATCGCCCCGAAACACTTCTTCGCTAGCCGATCCGAGTTGTTGCAGGGCATCCAGGGCGCGACTCCCGAATGCCATCCCCACTAAAAGCGGGCCAACCGCTAAACTAAGTAACAGCTCGGAGGAAACCCAGAACCCCGGTTGTGAGGTTTGAGTCGAGGATGAAGGTTGGTTGAGTGATTCTTGCATGGAAAAGACAGACCAATATATATGATGGGTATGTCAATAATCTATCCCAACTCTGCGCTTCCCACCCCTGAATGCAAGTTAGAGTTAAAGCCCACATGTTAGATACTAATGAGCGTACCCAAGCTCCCCTAGCACAATGGGTGCAGCAGACGATCGGATTACACCAAGGGCGAGTCAAAGTCCAACTCCAGGGTAACAATCTCCATATTTTGTGCGAAGCGCCTCAATGCCCGGAGGCAGCAGTAACGCTTGCGGCTCTCAAAGACGGTCTCAAAACCACCCCTCTAGAGACACTCTTACCGCAAAATCAGGCTCCCGTCTATAAAATTACAATTTACGGTCGCACGATCGGTCCCAACTATCCCGACTGGACAGAAGTTCTCGATCTCACCCCGCGAGACGCCCCGTTTTCCGAGCATCGGTCAATTCCCAGCACCGAGTCTGAAGAAAAAGTGCTGATGCTGCAAGCCACGCGCGCGGCACAGCAAAACGACAAAGCGATCGCCCTTGAGAACCCAGATGCCCTAGACTCTAGCAGCAGCGGGGGAACCGCATTACTCGTCAGCAATCGCACCTTAGCGCGTCAAGGTTGCCTTGATGCGATCGCCTGGGTCTTGAGCGAAACCCTCAGTCCTTTAGGCGTCAGCGTCCGAGTTAAAGTCAAACCTCCCCGCAAAAGCCAGCATTCGGATCGCGCCCATCAACGCCTGCACGTCCTGTGCGAATCTACCTACAGTCCCGATCCAACCCTATTAGCGCCCACCATTGCCCAACAACTGCGGGAACTCAACCTTCAGGGATTCCGCGACGCCGCGATCTCGTGCCAAGTTACCGGAGAAGCCACCCCAGATTGGTTGCTGCGCGTCGATCTTACCCCCAACGAAGTCATGTTGCGCGAGTGGGGACGTTGGGGCGATGTTCCGGCCATCTCTCGCTTGCTGAATCAAGCCTTGGTTCAACAGGAAATCCAAGTCTCTGCCATTCTCAAAGAATCCACCCTGCACCTGTTTTGTACAGCCCCCACCGCACCGGATCGACAGGTCGTCACCGCCACCCTCAAAGCGCTTTTAGAATCTCTAACCCCCCAAGGAATTTTTGCGGCTACCCTCTACGGTCATGTACGCGCCTCTGCAACGCCAGTGTGGGTCGATTGGCTCGATATGCCTGCTAAACAGAATCCGGCGTTGGCCCCTTCCACCCTGACGTTAGCCGAACAGGGCGATCGCGATGCCCTCACCTTTTTGCTCACCCGCTTACTCAACCCGGACTTAGACCAACAACTGCTGACGGGGGGAATTCAAACCCAAGTTGCGCGTAAAGAAGACCTGTTGCATGTCATGAGCGACGCCCCCGTCTGTCCGGCTCAGAACGATGTGGGGCCGTTGGTTGCCAAGTTCTTACAACAGCTTAAAGTTCCAAGAGTGGCTGGCGTCCGAGTCTACGGTCGCCGCTCTGGGCAGAAATTGCCCCGCTGGAGCTATGGGGTTGATTTTGTCCCGCGCCAGCGTTTAGTGCCAGAAGCCACCCCAGAATTCGCAGCGAGCAGCCGCTACGTAAGCGATTTGCTCTCCGAGACAGGAGAATTCAATGCGCCCCCTGCTGAAGCTCCTGCACCGGAAAGCGATCGCGCCCTTGGACAAGTGGCTCGGTTAGTGCAGTTGACCTTAGTGCGATCGGGACTAATGGCTCCCGTCGAGGAACGCTCCGATTGGGAAATTGAACGCAAACCGAACTCAGAACCGTTAAAAAAGGCAAAGATTGGCACCTCTGCTTTAATCTGGGCAGCAGCAGGATTAGTATTAGCGCTGCAAGTGGATTGGGTATGGGGTAGCGCTTTACAGCAAAGGACGGCGGCGTCCCGACAAGCCCCGACATCTGCCCAAACTGGAGAAGTAGAGGCTAACCTCACCTGGCCTCCAGTTGCTCCAGAAGTCCGTCGCGGCGATCCGGGGGAGGTTTTTCAGAACTCTGAGTTTACGCGCCCTGCTAGGGGAATGGAAATGCAGTTGCAGTGTCCGCAAGGGCAAAGCGGCGAAGATTGCGTGCTGAGTCCGGTTTCTCCCTATCCCAGTTTTAACAATTCGCTGTTAGACGACCAGTTAACTCGCTATCACCAGCGGATGCTGGAGTCTGGGGCCCCGGATGTGTTGATTGTCGGAAGTTCGCGGGCTTTGCGCGGTATCGACCCGGTGGCGCTTCAGCAGGCGCTGGCGGCTCAAGGCTATACGGATGTCAGTATTTATAATTTTGGGGTGAATGGGGCGACGGCTCAAGTCGTGGATTTGATTGTGCGGCGGATTTTAACGGCCGAACAGTTACCGAAGTTGATTTTATGGGCCGATGGAGCGCGGGCGTTTAATAGCGGCCGCGTGGATGCGACTTATAATGCGATCGCCACTTCTGCGGGCTATCAAAGTTTGATCGCCGGAAGCCTCTCTTTACCCACCTATGGCACGGCGGAGGCGGCGCAACCTACGGCTGAACCGACTGAGGTTGAATTTTCTTTAGCGGAAGCTTACCGACAGGCGGATCGCTGGCTGGACGAGCGGATCGGGGCGCTTTCAGCTCTATATCCCCAACGCGATCGCGCTTTAGGGGAGATTTCTCAAAAATTGGCGGATATTCTACCCAATGGCGAACGTCCGGTGACTCAAGCCTCTGAACCGGAAGATGACAGCGAAGCTCAACTCGATCGCAATGGCTTTTTAGCCTTGTCTGTCCGTTTCAATCCCCTAACGTACTACCAACAACACCCCAGGGTAACGGGCGATTATGACCGAGATTACGAATCTTTTCAGTTAGAAGGCAGACAAACAGAGGCGTTAGAGAGTTTGCTGCAAGTGACTCAACAGCAGTCTATTCCTCTGGTTTTTATTAATCTGCCTTTAACGAGCGATTATCTCGATCCAGTGCGAGCGAGTTACGAACGCGAATTTACCCAACAGATGCTGCGCTTCTCAATGGAACGAGGCTTTATTTTCCGCGATCTCGCCAATGTGTGGGATGGGGGACAGATGGAGTATTTTTCTGACCCCAGTCACCTGAATCGTTACGGCGCAATGGCGGTAGCGCAGCAAATCGCGCGAGATCCGATGATTTCTTGGCCCTCCAGGTAGCAGCAAGGTGGGGAACCTATAACGATCCTCAATTAAAAGGCGACACTTTTCTAACTCCCCTCGCCCTAGGGGAGGAGAAGTTCATAACCCCTAAAAAGGCTTGCTTTAGCAGTGAAGTGAAGACGTAGCGGCTGAAGGTCTCTACTATATTCACAGAGGTTCTCGCTGTCTTGGCGGTTGCTATAACTTTCCCCTATCCCCTTTTTTCTCAATTCCCCAGCTATGACTTTTCCTTCAATTTTGTATGGAGTCTTCTTGCTCAGTGTATGCGGAGTCTATTGGAGCGTTGAGCAGACGTGGCTGCGCCTGTGGATGTTGTTGGTGGCGAGTTTGGTGTTTTACTCGTCTTTACAGCCGCAATACGTGCCGCTTTTAGTGGCGATCGCGTTCGTCAATTTTCGCTTAGGCTGCGATCTGGGGACGGATGTGAAGCGCAAGGATGTCCCGGAAAAGGTGTGGCGTTCGGGACAACCCGATTGGAACCGCCGTCGCCTGGTGTTGTTGTGTTTTGGGATTGCGCTGAATGTGCTGCTGTTGTTGGGGTTTAAGTATATCCCGTTTATTTTAACAACGGTGGGGACGGTTGCTGATGTGCCGGGTGCGATCGCCTCTGCTCAATGGATTAGCACCCACTGGATTGCGCCTTTGGGATTAAGTTTCTTTTGTTTTGAATCGATTGCTTATTTAATCGATGTTTACCGAGGCGCGCCAGCCAGCCGCCAGTTTCTAGAGTATGCGACGTATAAGTTATTTTTCCCAAAGCTGATTTCTGGCCCGATTACGCGCTATCACCAACTTTCTACGCAACTCAAGACGCTCGTCTTTCCGACGACGGAAAAAATTGCCGAAGGGTTATGGTTAATTGCCTTTGGAGCCGCTAAAAAAGCGTTAATTGCCGATCGTCTCGGTCTTTTTGTGGATTTAAGTTTTGATAATCTTCTGAGAGCCGGAAGCGTAGATTTATGGTTGGCTACTTTTGCCTATGGATTGCAGCTTTATCTCGATTTTAGCGGCTACGTCGATATCGTCCGAGGAAGTGCTTTACTTTTAGGGTTAAATCTCCCTGAAAACTTCGATTATCCCTATTTTTCTCGAAGTATTGCTGATTTCTGGCGTCGCTGGCATATGACGCTTGGCGATTGGCTGCGAAATTATCTTTATTTTCCTTTGGGAGGTTCGCGTTTAGGTTTAGTTCGCACTTGCTTGAATTTGTTAACTATTATGTTAATTGCGGGTATTTGGCACGGCGCGGCTTGGGGTTTTATTGTGTGGGGAATTTTACAGGGTTTGGCCTTGGCGATCCACCGCTTAACTGAAGCCCTTTCAAAGCGCCAGGAATCTCTTCAAAACTGGTGGGAAAGTATTCCGGGAACCCTTTGTGCTTGGGGAATGACTCAGGTTATGGTGTTTGTTTCTTGGATCTTTTTTAGACTACCAAATCTCCGCGAATCTACTTGGGCGATCGCCCATCTTTTTGGTCATGCGGCTGACCCGCAATACGTCCAAAAAGTCTATTTAGACACAATGGGTCTTAATCCTTTACAGTTCGGCTTATTGCTGTGGTTGCTCGTCGGTTTAATGGCAATTGTTTACACCGTTCACCGCCAGCTTAAGCTTCAGTTAAATTGGCCGCTCAAGTTGCTCTTGGTGCCAATTTGTCTGTACGCCGTTTGGCAATTAGCACCCCAGGGCGGCTTGCCTTATATCTACTTCGATTTTTAAGAAATATTAAGCTCAAAAAAAGCCTGAAGCGATCGCCCGAATAATATGAAGTTTTGTGTCGGCGTTATCGTATTTTCAGGCTTTAATATATGTATTTTTGTAAAAATGCTTTATATAAAAAAACAGCTTTGTTAAGGTGTGTTCAGGTGAATCATTTTTCACCCAGTACCTGGAAAAATCAATAGCAATTTTAAGCATATGACAACGACCTTACAACAGCGCGAAAGCGGCTCTTTGTGGTCGCGCTTTTGCAACTGGGTCACTAGCACCAATAACCGAGTTTATGTCGGTTGGTTTGGCGTGTTGATGATCCCAACTTTGCTGAGTGCAACCATTTGCTTCATCATCGCCTTCATCGCAGCTCCTCCTGTCGATATCGATGGCATCCGCGAGCCTGTCGCTGGCTCTTTGCTGTATGGAAACAACATCATCTCTGGTGCTGTTGTTCCGTCTTCCAACGCTATCGGCTTGCACTTCTACCCGATTTGGGAAGCTGCATCTTTAGATGAATGGCTGTATAACGGGGGCCCTTACCAGCTAGTCGCATTCCACTTCCTAATTGGCATTTTTGCCTATATGGGTCGTCAGTGGGAACTTTCCTATCGCTTAGGAATGCGTCCTTGGATC
>JAAHGE010000121.1 GCA_010672635.1 Desertifilum sp. SIO1I2
TGGCGTTCGGGGTTCGGTCGTAACTTCAATTCCCGGAACTTCATTTCTAGGGCATTGTAGAGCAATAAACGCCCGCTGAGGGTGGTTCCCGCACCCGTAATAATTTTGACAGCTTCCGTGGCTTGGATGACGCCAATAATGCCCGGTAGAATCCCTAAAACGCCCCCTTCTGCACAGGAGGGAACCATTCCCGGCGGTGGGGGTTCGGGATACAAGTCGCGGTAGTTGGGCCCATCTTGGTAGTTAAAGACGGTAGCTTGTCCTTCAAAACGGAAAATAGACCCGTAGACGTTGGGCTTGTTGAGTAAAACGCAGGCGTCGTTGACGAGATAACGGGTAGGGAAATTGTCGGTACCATCGATGACGATATCGTAAGGTTCAACAATTTGCAGGGCATTTTCCGAACTGAGGCGAGTTTCGTATAAGTCTACTTGGCAATCTGGGTTAATTTCGAGAATGCGATTTTTGGCAGACTCAATTTTAGGTTTCCCCACCCAGGAGGTCCCGTGAATGACTTGACGTTGCAGGTTGGAATAATCCACCACATCAAAGTCAACAATACCGATCCGACCGATCCCGGCGGCGGCTAGATAAAGTAACAAGGGCGAACCGAGTCCGCCGGTTCCAATACACAGAACGCTGGCGGCTTTCAGGCGCTTTTGGCCGTCTAAGCCAATTTCTGGCAGAATCAGGTGACGAGAATATCGCTCGTAGTCTTCTTTGGTGAGCTGAATCTCTTCGAGATTAGGATTGAGCATGGCAAGTTAGCAACGCGAGGACTGAACTCCAACGAATTTAACGCATTCACGAGGTTTGCATCGATTCGCTGTAATTGGCTGAGGGGACTCTAATTTTAAAGCGATTTGTCGATTTCTGCTGCGTTTGTGTAAAGAATCTTTTCTTCTTGAAATTGATGATGTTTGTCCAGCCGCCAGCTCCGACGATCGCCAACCTGCCCTTGCAAGACCGATAAGATGAGATAGGAGTATTGCGGCCAGGCGATCGCGCGATCGAATTCCGAGGGAATTGCAGGATGATCGGGGTGGGAATGGTAGACACCAACAATTTGCAAATGGCGATCGCGGGCTTGGCGTTGAACTTGCAGCAGCGTTTGGGGCGCGATCGCATACCGTTCCCGACGGCTACCTCCCAAACTTGCCGAACCGCTAACTGCCGCAAATGCTGTGAGATCGGCTTCATCCCAGCTATTTTCTGTGGGGTAAATCTCCACAATGCAATTCACCTGGGCCACAACCCGACCGAGCAATAAACCACAGGACTCTTGAGGATAATGGCGTTCGACCTGCTGGCAGATCTGTTGTAAATGCTGTTGGCTAATCTGCAAGTTCACGAGCGGGGTAGCCCCTAAAATATACTTATTCTTACACGCAGCAGGCGTCTTGTTTTTCGCTTGCCCTAGTTCGAGAATCGCGACCCTTGTCCATTCATTCTTTGCCAAACTCGCCCCAATGAGAAGCTAGCAGAATGCGTGAAACCTCGGTCAGTTTATCGTTTTGTGCCATTCACCCCCATTTTTTCCTAGTCAATGTTGCTTCATCTTTGGCAGGCTTTTAATTCTCGTTCCACTTCAGCAAAAATCACCTTACAAAAATGGGGGCTTCCTTTGGCGGTTGGGGTTGGGATATCCTTGGGGAGTATTGGCTTGTGGCAAGCCCTGAGAACGGAAAGCCGCAACTCGCTGCAAAATCTGGTCTTTCAAGAACTGATTGCTGCTGAGAATCAACTCAACGCCGAAATTCATCAGCGAATTCTGGGATTTCAGCGCATGGCAAATCGCTGGAATGTCCGAGGAGGAACGCCCCAAAGCGAATGGCAAGCCGATGCTCAATCTCATATCAACGATTATCCTAGCTATCAGCGAATTTACTGGATCGATCCGACTGGGGAGGTTCGTTGGTTAATTCCCCTCCAGGACGATCGCGATTTATTAAATCAAAGCACCCAGAGTGAAGAGAGTCGTCGCAACGCCTTAGCCGTTGTCCGCGATCGCCGTCAAATTGCGGTAACAGGCACCATTGAGCTAGTCGGAAATGTGGGTCAAGGCTTTTTAGTTCATGTTCCCCTGTTCGCTAATGACCGATTTGATGGGGTGATGGTGGCGGCGTTTCACCTGGAATCGTTACTCGAACCCATCTTTAGCGCAGTTGTAAAGCGCGGTTATGCGATCGCCATTTTTGAGAATCAACAGCTCATTTATCAAGCCCTCCCCCCCTCATGGAACGCCCCACCGCCCGATTTCAGCCGCTGCGAAGCCTTTTGTCGCCAGAACCAGTTAACCTTTTACGATATTGTCTGGCAAATCCGCATTGAACCTAGCCCAAGCATTGTCCAATCTCAATCCAATTCCCTACCTGAAGCGATCCTAGGGGGAGGATTGGCGATCGCTTGGATCTTAGCCCTTGCCCTCTACCTCCTCCAAGCCAATGTTCGGCGCATCCGCCAAGTTGAACGCATCAATCAAGCACTTAGTAAAGAAAACGCCACCCGCCAGCAGGTTGAGTCCACCCTGCAAGATACCCTCATCTTGCAGCAAGCCCTGCTCAACGGAGCCAACTATGCGATCGTTTCCGTTTCTCCCGATGGACTGATTCAAACCTGGAATGCCACAGCCGAACGCCTCCTCGGTTACAGTGCCTCAGAAATGATTGGAATTGCTACCCCAGAAGTCTTTCACGATCGTCAGGAAATCATCCAACGCGCCCAACAGCTATCGATAGAACTCAACGAATCTATCTCCCCCGGAATTGCTGTCTTGTTTGCTAAAGCGATCCGCAACCACACTGACGAAAGCCAATGGACTTATATCCGCAAAGACGGATTTCGCTTCCCCGTTCTCCTTTCCATCACGGCTTTGCGCGATGGGGAGGGACAGATTGCTGGCTTTATGGGCATTGCCAGCGATATCACCACCCGCCAGCAAGCCGAAAATACCCTCCAATCGACTTTACGAGAACTCGAATTTCAGAAATTTGCCCTCGATCAAGCTGCGATCGTTGCCATTACCGATCGCCACGGCTCGATTACCTACGCTAACGACCATTTTTGCACCATTTCTGGCTATAGCCGCGAAGAACTCCTCGGACAAACCCATCGGCTGGTTAAATCCGATTATCATCCACCGGAATTTTTCCAAAAGTTGTGGTCTACGATCTCCAAAGGCAAAGTTTGGAATGGCGAGGTGAAAAACCGGGCAAAAAATGGCAGCGACTACTGGGTAGATACCACCATTGTCCCCTTTCTCAACGATCGCGGTCATCCCTTTCAATACATGGCGATCCGCATCGACATCACCCAACGCAAGCAAGTGCAAGAGTTATTGCAACTGAGCGAAGAACGCTTGCAACTCGCTTTAGATAGCACTGAGGATGGCTTGTGGGATTGGAATTTAACCACCGGGGATTGTTACTACAGCCCGCGCTACCTAGCGATGTTGGGTTACGCGCCTGGAGAATTGCCCAACCGCATCTCAGTATGGAAAAAGCTAATTCACCCCGATGACTTTATTAAAGTCCAAGAAGCCCTGCGCGAGCATTTGACGGGCAGAAGTCCCATTTACGAACTCGAACATCGCTTGCGAATTAGACGTTCGGGTCATGCTAATTCTGATGGAGAATGGTGTTGGGTCCTCGGACGCGGTAAAGTTGTCAGCTACGATCCAACGGGGAAACCCCTACGCATGGTGGGAACCAATATTGATATTAGCGATCGCAAACACGCACTCGCCATCCTTCACGAACAAGAATCCACCCTTCGCAGCTTTTTCAACAGCGCCTCCATGATGATGGGTATTGTAGAAATCGTAGAAGGCGATCTGATTTATCGTTCTAGTAACTCAACCGCCGCCGCCTTCTTTGGGCTAACCCCCGAAACCATGAAAAATCGGCGAGCCAGCGAACTCTCCTCTGCTAGCCACGTTCAGCGCTGGATCGGGCATTGTTGGGAAGCACAGCGCACCGCTTTACCCGTACGCTTTGAATATTGCTTCGATTTGCCCCAAGCAGAGCGTTGGCTGTCTGCCACCGTTTGCGAGATTGCCAACTCCGCAGAAACTCGTCCCCGGTTTGCCTATATTATCGAAGATATTACCGAGCGCAAGCACGCTCAAGAAGCTCTCCACCGCGAACTGCATCGCACCTTACTGCTCAAGCAAATTACCGAAGAAATTCGCCAAAGTCTAGATGTTAAGCGAATTTTTACTACCGCCGCCCATCAAATTGGTATGGCGTTTCAAGTCAACCGCTGCATTATTCATACCTACATTCTCGATCGGGGACAGCCTCGGATTCCCATCGTTGCCGAATATCTAGAGCCGGGTTATGCCTCAGTTTTACATCAGGAATTTCCCTTAACCCACCATCCCGAATGGATGCAAATGCTCTCCGGCGATTGTCCGATCGTCACCGTTCATCAACGCCCAGAGCGTTCTGCTGCTGCTAGTCCTGAATTTTATCGGCAAATCGGCTTAAAATCATTACTGGCCATTCGCACCTCCTATCAAGGCGAACCCAATGGCGCGATCGCCCTCCATCAATGCAGTTCCCTGCGCGAGTGGAGTAGCGACGAAATCGAACTGCTTGAAGCCGTCACCGCCCAATTGGGAATCGCTCTTGCTCAAGCCCGCTTGCTCGAACAAGAAACCCGCCAGCGCCAGCAACTCGCCACCCAAAATAGCGAATTAGAACGAGCTAAACGCGAAGCCGAAAACGCCAACCGCGCCAAGAGCGAATTTTTGGCGATGATGAGTCACGAAATCCGCACCCCCATGAATGGCATTATTGGCATGACAGGCTTGCTGCTCGATATGCCCCTCGATCGCCAGCAGCGAGACTTCGTAGAAACCATCCGCAACAGCGGCGATACGCTGCTTGCCATCATCAACGACATTCTCGACTTCTCTAAAATTGAGTCGGGCAAACTCGAACTTGAAGAACAACCCTTTAACCTGCGCGAGTGCATTGAAACCTCTCTCGATCTCCTCGCCTCCAAAGCCACCGAGAAAAAACTCGAACTCGCCTACTTAATCGATCCGGCTGCCCCGCAATGGATTCTAGGGGATGTGACGCGCCTGCGACAAATTTTAGTCAACTTGCTGAGTAATGCCGTTAAATTTACCAGTAAAGGCGAAGTTGTCGTTTCCGTCACCGCTCACCGCTTGGGGGCTTCTTTGCAGGTTCATCCGGCGCAATACAGCATCGAATTTACGGTTAAAGATACCGGAATTGGCATTCCTCCAGAACGTTTAGACCGATTATTTAAACCTTTTAGTCAAGTGGATGCTTCCACAACGCGACAATACGGCGGTACGGGCTTAGGATTGGCGATTAGCAAGCGACTGTGCGAACTTATGGGCGGAGAAATTTGGGTGAACAGTCAACCCGGTATTGGCTCGGCGTTTTACTTTACCATCGTTGCCCAAACCGCAGAACACCTAGCCGTAGAAAGTTTAGCGGATGCCTTACCCTATCTTCAGGGCAAGCGGCTGCTGATTGTGGATGATAACGCGACGAATCGGAAAATGCTGGTACTGCAAGCCCAGTCTTGGCAGATGCTTCCGAGAGCTGCTGAGTCGGCTGTCGAGGCGCTGGAATGGTTGCAAGCGGGCGATAGCTTCGATCTGGCTATTTTAGATATGCAAATGCCTCACATGGATGGATTAGCGTTAGCCGAAGCCATTCATCAATTGCCGGATCGCGCGAGCTTACCGCTGGTGCTGCTGACTTCAATGGGCAAGCCCCAACTGGATTCTGCCCTATTTTCAACGATTTTAAGCAAGCCGATTAAGCAATCTCAACTGTACAATGCCCTCGTGCAAGTGATTCGCCAGCAGCCTGTAGTTGTCCAATCCCACGATCTAGAAAGCATTCAACAGGATGATCTGATTAGCAAGCACCATCCTTTACGCTTGCTAGTCGCAGAAGATAATGCGGTGAATCAGAAGGTGGCGTTGCAGTTGCTCAACCGTTTGGGCTATCGGGCGGATGTGGTGGCAAATGGTTTAGAAGTGCTACAAGCGTTAGAGCGACAGCCTTACGATACGATTCTGATGGACGTACAGATGCCAGAAATGGATGGTTTAGAAGCAACGCGCCAAATTCGGGCATTCTATAAGGGAACTCAGCCTTGGATTATTGCGATGACAGCTAATGCCATGCAAGGCGATCGCGAAGAGTGCTTATCCGCCGGGATGAACGATTATGTCAGCAAACCAGTTCGCTTGGAATACCTCAAGCAAGCGCTCTGTAAATCTCCCATTCCGTCCGATCTAGAGGAAAGCCCGCCTACGTTAAATTTATCCGATCCCGTATCCATAGCAGCGCTGAAGGATCTGATTGGCGATGTTCCCCCAGAAGCAATCCAAGATTTAATCGATTGTTATTTGCAAGAATCGCCCAACTGGATTGAAAATATGCAAATGGCGATCGCCGAATCCGATATTCCGGCTTTATATCGAGCGGCGCATACTCTAAAATCCAGTAGTGCATCTTTTGGAGCCACATATCTCGTACAACGGTGTCAAGAGATCGAGCAGTTAACTCGATTCTCCCCAGAATTAGTGGATCTTTCTCAACAACTCGCACTCATTCAAAGCCAAGTAGCTGCACTCGTTGCAGAATACGAACGGGTTAAAATCGCCTTGCAACGAACACGCCAAACTCAATAATGCCTATGAACGCTTCTGCCGCACCGTCTGACACTTCCATAATTCTGATTGTTGATGACGATCGATTTATGCGAATGCAGTTGCGTCAATGTTTAGAACGAGAGCGCTATCAAGTCATTGAAGCGATTAATGGAGAAAAGGGATTAGAGGCTTACAAAACCAATCAGCCCAACCTAGTGCTATTAGATGCCCTGATGCCGGTGATGGATGGGTTTGAGTGTTGCTCGCAAATTATGGCACACCCAGGAGCAGAACATACCCCCGTTTTAATGATTACGGGTTTAGAAGATCAGCAATCCGTCGATCGCGCTTTTGAAGTGGGGGCGAGCGATTATGTGACTAAACCCATCCACTGGGCAGTTTTGCGCCAGCGGGTGAAGCGACTGCTGCACCAAGCGCGACTGCAACGCCAACTCGAAGAAGCCAACGAACGCCTCAAACAACTGGTTTCTTTAGATGGCTTAACCCAAGTGGCAAATCGTCGCCGTTTTGATGAATATCTCGATCAAGAGTGGCGGCGGATGGTTCGCGAAGAATTGCCGATCTCGTTGGTGTTATGCGATATTGACTTTTTTAAGCGATTCAACGATACCTACGGACATCAAGCGGGCGATCGCTGTTTGCAACAAGTCGCCCAATCCCTGATGCACGCAGCGCGGCGTCCTGCCGATTTGGTTGCCCGTTATGGCGGCGAGGAGTTTGCTGTCATTTTGCCCAATACCAAGGCTCAAGGAGCCGTTCAGGTGGCGGAGGAAATGCGATCGCAGGTGAGATCCTTAGCCATTGCCCATGCCGATTCACCCGTCAGTTCTCTCCTCACTCTCAGTCTAGGCGTCGCGAGCATCTTACCCAAACTAGAAATCCCTGTAGCCTCTCTAATTGCCACCGCAGACAAGGCTCTTTACCAGGCTAAAGCCCAAGGGCGCGATCGCGTCGTCTATTCTCAACCTCTTCTTCCCCAACTCCCTTCTTCCCCAACTCCCTTCTTCCCCCCATCTCCCCACCCTCTTCCCTAGGGATGAACCGATCCATCAGGCAGGGTTGCGCCGGTTAAGTTAGCGTCGGTTAAGAGGGTGCGGGTTAAATCGGCATCTTTGAGATTGGCTTTTTGCAGATTTGCGCCGGTTAAGTTGGCGTAGCTTAAGTCTGCGCCTTGTAAGTTGGCTTCGCTGAGGTTGGTAATGTAGCTTTTATCTAAACCGCGTACTTCTAGGCTGGCACGGCAGAGTTTAGCCCCGGTTAAATTCGCCCCGCGTAAAATGGCTCCATTTAAGGCAGCATAGCTTAAATCGGCAAACTGCAAGTCGGTATAGCCTAAATCGGTGCGTTGATCGGAGGTGGAACGTAAATCTGCTTCAAATAGAATTGCCTCTTTCAGGTTTGCTTCGGTAAGATTTGCCCCGCATAGAGAAGCTTTGGCTAAATTAGCAGCTTGTAAATTGGCTTGAATTAATTTTGCCCCACTGAGGTCGGCTTCGCGCAGTTGGGCGTTTTGGAGGTTGGCTTCGCTTAAGTCGGTTCCCCAAAGCAAGGTTTCGCTGAGGTTGGCTTGGCTAAGGTTGGCTGCAATTAAAATAGATTGTCCAAATCGAGATTCGCGCAAGTCACTATGACTGAGGTTTGCGCCTTTGAGGTTGGCGCTGACTAGGTTCGCTTGTTGCAATACGACACCCGATAAGTCGATTTGGGCAAAGTCGCGTTCTGCGGCTGCGTATCGCTGAAGGAGTTCGCTCGTATCCATAGTATTAATAACAGATTCAAAGACTTAGTTCTACCACAATCAGCGCGATCGCGCCTATTATTGCGATCGCCATTGCCCCTCGACTCCAGTTATGGGAGGTTGTACTATTGCTAAACGTTGAGGGGGGAAGATGGCTGTGGCTGCCATACCCGCGCAATTGCATGGCTTTATAGATGCGTTCGGATTGCAAGTAACTCCGGATCAACAAGGTTCCGGCGACGGCGGCTAAGTCTGATAAGGTGTGTTTGTCAGGAACGAAGGGCAACCGGCGGCGATGGGAGGAAGGAAACCCGCGTAATTTCATCGCCCGTTGCATTTGAGCAAAGTAATCGGTAACTTCAAATAAATAACGGTAGGACAACAGCAACAAATCAGCAAGTAAAGGCGATAAGCCTAACGAACGCATGGCGTAAATGGCTGTGAGAAAGGGCATGGTGCCAAATAAGATGAATCCCAGGGTGACAATCGCTAAAAAGCGGCTAACAATTAATAGGGCACCGATCGCTCCTTCTTGGTGTAGCTGCAAGACTCCCCATTGCCACAATACGGTTTCTCCGCTACTAAAAGGTAAAATTAGCACAACGGCGAGGATAAATGCGCCGGGATAGCGGATGCGCTGCCACCAGAAGCTGAGGGGAAGCTGGGAAAGGATATACAGAAAAGCGGTAATGCTGAGGATGACGGGGATGAGAACCCAATTTTCGACAAATGAGAAGGCAAGAATGAGGGCAAAGAGGCTAATTAATTTGCTTCTGGGTTCCCATTGATGGATCGGAGATTTGAGATAGGCATATCGATCTAACTCTAACCCCACGATCGCTCCTCAATGTTCCAACAATTCTGGCTTAACGCGGCATAGAAATAATACCAGCATTGCGGTGAAAATCCCTTCTAAAATTGCGAGGGGCACATGGGCGATCGCCAAACCGAGAATCGCGGCTCGTTCGGTGGTACTATCAAAGCCTGCGGGGATCGTGGCAATCGTTACGCTAAAGAAGATTAAAGCAGATAACCCCAACCCAATAGCACCCGCGCCAAAGGCAGAAAGCGCGATCGCCCATTCCTTTTGACGCTGGGGGCGCAGCCGGAACAGTTGGGCGGCGATTAAAGCCGGAAGTCCCATTAGTACCGCATTCACGCCTAAACTAGCAAGTCCCCCATGTCCAAACATTACGGCTTGAAAGAATAAGCCGACTAAAATGGCGGGAAAGGCAAAATATCCCAAAACCACGCCCAATAACCCATTAAGAACAAAGTGGACGCTAGCAGGCGGGATCGGGACGTGAATGGAAGAAGCGACGAAAAAAGCGGCGGTGAGGAGGGCAGCTTTGGGCACCTGTTGGCTGGGATCGCCTAAAGAACGAATTTGGCGTAAAGAATACCAGGTGGTTAAACCGGCGATCGCAAAACCGCCAAGATATACGGGGGCTGGCAGAAAACCATCAGGAATATGCATAAATCTCTATTGTTTTTTCCCCCGCGCCCAGTACAGAGCCGTTCCCACACAGCCCCAAATCACTGAACCCATCATTAAGCTTGTTTGTAGGGGAGTGTACCCTCTGCGAGTGGTGGTTTCGCTTCGCGTTTCCGCTACTGGGGAGGGGGTTGCTTCTAGGGTGGGTTCGGGGGACACTTCAGCCACAGTCTCAGATTGGGGTTGAGCGACAGAGACAATCATACGCTCGCCGTGACCCGCTTGCAAGACTTGGACTTCCCAATCTCCAGCTTGGGGGGCTGCAAACCAAAATCGCCCTTGATTATCGGTTACTCCTCGAATTTGAGGTTCTGTGGCATCGCCAGGGGGATAAATGGCAACCTGGGCATTTTGCATCGGTTCCCCCGTGTCATAGGTGGCGAGGATTTCATAAACTTGTGCCTCGGTAGGTTGAGATTCCAAAATGACGCCATGCGCCAGAGCTGGAACCGGAATTCCAAACAAAGCCACTAAGGCAACGGGGGTTAAGAGTCGAGAGGGAATAAACAGCACTTTCTGTCAATTGGAGGGAACGACAACTACAGATCGATGACATTAGGGATAGTCTTCTCAGGGGAAACTATCATGCTCGTTCCAGGGCTTACAATCCCGGT
>JAAHGE010000122.1 GCA_010672635.1 Desertifilum sp. SIO1I2
CCTCAGACAGCAACAGGTGGGTGAATTCGTCACCTACGTCATTAACCGCAATATCAACTACACCAATATCTGCGAACAGCATTGCAGTTTTTGTGCCTTTCGTCGAGATGAAAGCGAAACTGGGGCCTATTGGCTAGAGTGGGAACAAATCCTAGAAAAATCCCAAGATGCAGTTTCTCGCGGCGCAACTGAAATTTGTATGCAAGGTGGGTTAAACCCCAAAGCCAAAATTAAGGGCGCATCTTTAGCCTACTACCTGCAACTGGTCAGAACCATTAAAGATTGTTTCCCCCAGTTGCACGTTCATGCCTTTTCGCCGCAAGAGGTGGAGTTTATCGCCAGAGAGGATAACTTATCTTATGCTCAAGTTATCGCCGCCTTGCAAGAGGCGGGCGTGAATTCCATGCCTGGAACCGCCGCCGAAGTGTTAGATGATGAAGTTAGGCGCATTTTGTGTCCGGAAAAAACCGATAGTGCAACTTGGCTCGAAATCATTGCCACCGCCCACAGCTTGGGAATGCCCACTACCAGTACAATGCTCTCAGGGCATATTGAAACCCCCGAACAGCAAATTACCCATTTAGAGAAAATTCGGACTCTACAGAAACAATCCCTGAATCGGGGTAAAGCTGCCTTTACAGAATTTATCCTACTTCCCTTTGTGGGAAAAGAAGCCCCCAAACCCTTACGCCGTCGAGTTGGCAGAGATCAACCCATATTAGCAGATAGTTTAATTTTAACCGCCGTAGCGCGAATCTTTTTGGGTCGTTGGATACCGAACCACCAACCCAGTTGGGTGAAACTGGGTTTATCCGGTGCCACAGAAGCCTTGAAATGGGGTTGCAACGACATCGGCGGCACCCTGATGGAAGAACACATTACCACAATGGCAGGCGCGATCGGCGGAACTTGCATGGAAGTACCAGACTTACAAGCAGCCATCCATGCCATCGGGCGTCCTTACCAACAACGAGATACTTTATATCAACCTTTAACACAACCGCAATTTCCCTCAAGTCAAGTCGCTGTAGAAGCAGTATCTTAAAGCTGAGGTGTAGAGAGTCAGTTTAGCGACAATCCCTGTTTTCTCCCTAAAGCGTCAGCACCGTTTTGAGTGTCTTCAGTTTAGCCGCATCAATCCCGCATTCGAGTTTCGTGATGGGGTTTAAGCTTTTCCATTTACTCTTACTGGCGGTAAAAATCGCATCTGCGGTTTTATCAGCATCAATCGTTTCAAATCCCCCGATTTTATAGGTTGAGAGATACTCCAGGCGTTCAAAGATATCATCTCTAGAAGCCTTTTTAACACTCACAGCCGTAGGCGCAGGGGGGGGTGCTTCTTTCTTAACCGGCGAGAGGAAAAACACCTGTTGGAGTGCATCTAACTTTTTCCCTTTAGTAATCCCACATTTCAAGGTTGTAATGGGGGTAAAACTCTTCCACTCGCTTCTGTCGGTTTCATCCAAGCGATTGGTAGCTTTAATGACATCCAATCCTTTTAAGTCGCTACCGGGTTGAGCCACTAAATGCCTGAGAGCCGCTAAAATTGTATCTCTAGAAGCAGTATTCAGATTGACTTTTGGGGTGGCTTCTCCTGCCAAAATCTTCGCTTGTTCAATACTCAGCGGGTTAGCATCAATCACAATGCACCAAACTCGTTCTAAATTGGCTTGATGCGCGACTGCATAGACGAGGGGGTTGCTAACCACTTGATATTGATAATCTCCCGTTTCTTTGACAATTAAGGGTTGCCAATTTCTCCCCCCCGCTTGCAAAACCATCTCGGCGGCTGCGTTAATCAGAAATTCCGATGCTGTAAACTCTTCCCCCGTTTCAATATCTGCCAAAGGTAGATACATTAATTTCCCGACATTCCCAAAGTCATTCATACAAGAAATATTCCTTAGCGAGTTCAAAATAGTAATCGCGGATAGTTTTATGCTTGGCAGCAGCCGGAATAGGAGAAAAAGCCGCTCCTGAAATTATCGCATGACTGGGTATCGAGAAAATTGTTTTATTAGAGTTACCTGGAGTATATCTAGGATAAAAATAAGGTATAAGCTCTCGATCGTAAACAACTTTTTCTGCGGTTCTAGATAAAGTTAAGATTCGATCGATTTCTAACCTAGCTCTTTGCATTGCAGTATCTGATTTAATAAATTCATTAAAGAAAATAGGCAGTGCAACTGGACTTCCATTCTTTTTTACTTGTTGAATTTCTGGAATTAGTTCTTTGATAACTAGCTTGGCATTTTTGATTGAAGCAAAATCAGTGTTATTTACCGGAATTAAAACAACGTCAGCCGCACATACGCAACTTTTACTAAAAAATGTCCAGTTTGTTGGACTGTCAATCAAAATATAATCATAGATCTTTTTGAGAGGTTCTAGTAAATCTCGAAGTCGTTCAAATCCTTTTTGAATCTTAGATTGGATATCATGATTGCTAAAATCCAGAAGTTGTCCGTCGGCGGGAAGAACGTCAAAAAGTTCAACTTCTTTATCCTTAGATTTTACTTTAAATGTTCTGATTGCATCTTTTACTTCTAAAGAGCGCTTGATTAAACAAGCAGACAGCTTAATATCTGAAGATTTTAATCGCAAACAATCTGTTAAATCTCGCTGCTGAGGATTGAAGTCAACTACTAAAACCTTTGTGTGTTTTTGCCATAAAGCAGCAGCAAGGTTTGTAGTTGTTGTGGTTTTACCCACACCTCCTTTATTATTATAAACACAAATTGTTAAGGCTTTAGCTGGTTTTTGAATTAATTCTTTGATTTTTTCAAATTCTACAGAAAAAGTGCTTTTCTTAATTAAGATGTAGGGGGTAGCTGGAAAAATAACCTTACCATGCTTGCGAAAAACTTGAATATAATCGGCATTTGTGATTATTCCCCATTGAGCTTTTTTGCATCTTGGAGCCAGTAAGTAATTTTGGATTTGTTCTCTAGTTTCTTTGTATTTAGTAGTGCCTTCTGCTAAATTAATTTTTGCTCCCGATTCAATTGCTCTTCCCTTAACTTCAATTAACAAATAAGGATCTGTCAATTCTTCAGAGAAGTCCTTTTTAGGGGGATTTTTACGAGCGGCAAAATCAACTTTGCTTGAGCTACTTCCGGTAGGAAATTCACGATAATACTCATGGCTGTTAAAACCTAAAGCCTGAATCAAAACTTTGACAAAACGCTCGGAAACAACAGTTTCTGTAGCATTTTGAGGGATCTCGTCTAAAATTTTGTTCCAGTCGATCTCGTTTCTGGTCTGAGTATTCATGAGACTTGCCTCAAAATGCAACGGATAAGCCAACAGTCACCTTGTATTCTCCCATTAGAAAAGTGAGAGGATCATCCGTAAACGTACTGAGGTAAAAATTAGGAGTGCAAAAAGCAAGTATAAATGCGGATTAAATTTCTAAAAAAGTATTGCGCGTTCCTGCATATGGGTACTTAACAAAAACAAACCTTCCACAGGCACTCATCACCCAAGAGCGTCATCTCTTGCTAGAGTAGCAACGACACCAACAAGCCAGGAAAGCGGAACGTTTCGCCATTGCCAGAGTCCGAAGCCTCTAAAGACCTTCAGTAGGGGAACTTTCCCTAACCGCTAGCCATCAACCGCGAACTTCTACCTATCTCCAACTCTGACCCCATGATTGCTGACAAACAGAAAACACCATTACTGATTACCGTAGGGACGGCTGTCGTTTTCATCTTAGGGGGCGCAGCAGCCTACTGGTTTCTTACTCAACGGACGGGTTCATCCGGAGAAATGCCAACGGGGGCCAACATCATCCCCCAAGATGCCTTGATGACCGTTTCCGTTACCACTAACGAAACCCAGTGGGAGAGGCTGCGAGAATTTGGCACTCCCGAAACCCAAGCCGCATTCGACCAAACCTTAGTGAGTTTTCGCGATCGCTTCCTCGCCACCAACGGCTTTAATTATCAAGAAGATATCCAGCCTTGGGTGGGTCAAGAAATCACCTTCGCCTTCCTCGCCCAAAAAACTCCTGCCGCCGCCAGCGACAGTCCTACCCCACCTCCGGCGGTTGTCACCGGAGATCAATCCGTGGTGATGATTCTCCCCGTCGCCAACCCTTTGCGGGCCAAACAAGTTTTAGATAAACAAGCTTCCCAAAATACTACCGAATGGCAAAAACGCGAATATAAAGGCATCCAAGTTCAAGAAAGCCGCGATCCAAATGCCTCCTCCTTCTCCACCGCCGTCTTAGAAGGTCGATTTCTGGTGGTCAGCAACGATCCCCAAGCCATAGACCGCACCATTGACACCCATAAAGGCACCCCTTCCCTCGCCGCGACTGCCGGGTTTGGACAAGCTTTAAACCAGATTCAAACCGCGTCGTCCTTTGCCCGTATTTTCGTCAATGTACCGGAGGCCGCCGCCTTTGCCTCTACCAACTCCGCCAGACCCGTTCCCCCGGAAGAACTCGCCAAACTGCGGCAAAATCAGGGCATTGCGGCTACTGTTTCCCTAGAGTCAGAAGGAGTAAGAGTTCGCGGCATTTCTTGGCTGAATCCCAAAAGCGAAAAACAGCATCTGGTAGACAATAGCGCCAATAGTATGCCAAGTCGCCTCCCGGTTGATACGGTGATGATGGTTTCTGGGGGCAATCTTCAGCGCCTGTGGCAAGATTATTCTCAAGGGGCTGCCGCTAACCCCGTGGCACTGATTAACCCCGAACAAATGCGCCTCGCCCTTTCGCAAACTACGGGTTTAAATTTAGACAACGATCTGCTCAACTGGATGGGTGGCGAGTTTTCCCTCTCAGTTGTGCCTAGCGCCCAAACCACACCGGGATTGCTACCGTTGGGTTTTGTATTTATGGTAGAAGCGAGCGATCGCCGTGCCGCTGAAAAAGCCCTTGAACGCCTCGATGGGGTGATGAGCGATAAGTATAAATTCAAGGTGGAAGAAGGCAAAGTTGGCAATCTGGCCGTGGTCAATTGGCAGCCCACCTTCCCTTTAAGTATCACTCGCGGCTGGCTGGATAACCAAACCGCCTTTCTCGCCGTCGGCGCGCCCATTACCGAAGCCTTTACTCCCAAACCGCAATCTCCTCTGGCGGCAAATCCTCTCTATGCCAGTACCGTTCCCACCGACCTAGAACCCAATAACGGCCACTTCTACATTGATATGAATCGGGCGTTTAACGATCAAACCCTGGCTTTACCCATCGTTCCCCCCAATCAACAAACTTGGCTGAAAGCGATCAATTCCTTGGGCGTTACGGCGGCTGTCACCAGCGCCCGCACCACCCGTTACGATGTGTTTGTCAATCTCAAAAAAGGCGCTAAACCGACCCCCCTACCGCCTCCAGCTTTAGAAACGCCGACCTCGCCCGTACCGGAAGCCGAAAGCGAATCCACCAACTAACGATCGCATTAGTCGATAGGATTGAGGTAGTCGATCAAATCGTTTGGGGAGAACAGTTCATGGATCTGGTGACGCTCCAGAATGCGTTAGATAATGTTTCTTTTGCGGTTCTATTCCTGACCATGCTGCTGTACTGGAGTAGCGTGGCGTTTCCCAAAATTCCGTTTTTAGGCAATTTGGGAACGGCAGGAATGGCGATCGCCTCTTTGTGTATCGCGACTCTGTTGGGGGCGCGGTGGTTGGAGGCGGGCTATTTCCCCTTAAGCAACCTGTATGAATCCTTATTTTTCATCGCCTGGGGGATTACTGTCGTCCATCTATTGGCGGAAAATATGAGCGGTAGCCGCTTAGTTGGAGCCTTTACCGCCCCTGTGGCGATGGGAATTACGGCCTTTGCGGCCCTCACCCTCCCCGCCCCCATGCAGTCCGCCGAACCCTTGGTTCCCGCCCTCAAATCTAACTGGTTGATGATGCACGTCAGCGTCATGTTGCTGAGTTACGCCTGCTTGATGGTGGGATCGTTGCTGGCGATCGCCTTTTTACTGGTGACGCGCGGTCAAGCGGTGGAATTGCACGGCAGTTCGGTGGGAACGGGCAGTTTTCGCGATCGCGCCTTGCGGAATTCCCCTAGCCTAGCCGTTGCGGAAAATAATCCCGCTAGCGTCGCTTCCCTATCGGAAAATAATGGCAACCTCAGCACCGCCCTGTTGCAAAAACCCCAAGCGGCAACTGTAGCTAGCGTCCTCACCCCCCAACGGCTGAACCTTGCCGAAACCCTCGATAACATTAGCTATCGGATTATTGGTTTAGGATTCCCCCTACTCACCATCGGTATTATTGCTGGGGCAGTCTGGGCAAACGAAGCCTGGGGTTCCTACTGGAGCTGGGACCCGAAAGAAACTTGGGCCTTAATTACCTGGCTAGTCTTTGCCGCCTATCTCCATGCCCGGATTACCCGTGGCTGGCAAGGACGCCGCCCTGCACTTCTCGCCGCAACCGGATTTATGGTGGTTTGGGTGTGCTATTTGGGTGTCAATCTCTTGGGTAAAGGCTTACATTCCTACGGCTGGTTCTTCTAGACCTAATCCTTCTCCTAGGGCGATCGCTTGGGCGGCGGGCGTTTGCCCATAGGTGAAGACATAGGGAAGGTTAGAGGGCAGTTGGCTTAAAAATTGTTCCAAAATGTAGGGACTGCCATAAATCGCTAAAGCCTTTAACTGTCCGGCTTGCAGCAGCGCCTCAAACCAGGCTGAAGCCGTTTGTGTCAATCCGGCATTACCGCGAAAGGGGTTGCCCCGCATGAAGACTTGCAGCACCGTGGGGGGGAGATCGGCCGGGGGTTCAACTGGAAAATGACTATCAATCAGCGCAAACTGATAGCCTAACTGAGCGGGGAGCGCGATCGCGGCGGCTTGGGGCGAGAGATACTTACAATCGAGGGCGCGATCCACCACAATCAGGTTATAGCCCCTGGCGACTGCGGGAATGGGTAACTGACCGCCGCAGCGCATGGAGTCGCGTAAGATATTGCTGACTGCTGTAAAGGCGTCTTGCTGTCCGATTTGAGACATCCACACCTGACCCTGTTCCATGCTTGCCGCTCCTAACGAGGGTTTTACCCCTCGAACGTCCCGCGTCTGTGTTGGAGCGTCCCTGGGGGAATCGGGGAGACTCACTTTTTGCTTGGCTTGCCAAATGCGCCGTACAGAGGCTTCAATTTGAGACCGAGCAATGCGTCCAGACTCAACGGCTTGGCAAACTGCGGCGATCGCACCCGGCGGATCTTGGGGCATCAGCAAGATATCGGCTCCGGCTTCCACCGCTAAGACGGCGGCCTCGTTTGCGCCGTATTGATTGGCAATTGCGCCCATCACCAAGGCATCGGTGACAATTAACCCTGCAAATCCTCCCTTGTCGCGCAACTGCCCGGTTAAAATCGCCTTGGACAAGGTTGCAGGTCGTTCGCTATCCCAGGTGGGGATGCGTAAGTGTGCCGTCATAATAGAGTCTACCCCAGCGGCGATCGCGCTTTCAAATGGCGGTAATTCTACGCGCTTCAGACGGTCGGCAGTATGGGGCAATGTCGGTAATTCTAAGTGGGAATCAATCGCCGTATCGCCATGTCCGGGAAAATGTTTAGCTGAGGTGAGGACGGGGAAGGGCTGCGTTCCCCGAATATAGGCAGCAACCAGGTGAGAAACGACCTCTGGGGTTTCGCCAAAGGCGCGAATATTAATGACGGGGTTATCCGGGTTATTATTTACGTCCGCAACGGGCGCTAGCACCCAATTTAAGCCAATGGCGGAGGCTTCTTGGGCAGTAATTTGACCCATCTGGTAAGCGTATTCTAGGGCGCGATGCGGGTCTTTACGGAAGATTTCGCCTAAAGCCATTGCCGGGGGCAACCAAGTCGCGCTCGAAAAGCGTTGACCGACGCCTTCTTCGACATCGGCGGCCAACAGCAAAGGGATTTTCGCCCAACTCTGTAGCTGTGTTGTTCTCTGGCGAATTTCGGCGGCGCTTCCTCCCAATAAAATTACGCCGCCTACCCCGAATTGGTGAATCCAAGCGTGCAGGGTTTGGGCGGGCGGTTCCCATTGGGGATAGCGAATTTCATGGTCAAATAAAAAACCGGAGGCTCGAACAACTACCATCTGCGCGACTTGCTCGGCCAAAGTCAAAACGGGGTAGGGTTCGTTCAGCATGAAGGTTTAGGCGGGATAAGGGGAAAAGGGGGAGACGCCCTTCGCTAGAGCGTCTAGATTGGGTTTGGGCTGGCTAAACTAAGAGCAACGGGTTATTCCTCGGCCCCAAGGTCTTCTTCGTCCATTGAGGAACTGAGCGGTTTAAGCTGGTCAATCAGATGGAGAATGCGATCGCCCCTTTCTAGAGAGCGATCTTCTAAAAATATCACCTCTGGAGTCCGACGCAGGCGCACGCGCTGACCGAGTTCGCTTCTGACAAACGGGGTTGCCGATCTTAACCCTTCCATTGTTTCTGCTCTGGCTTCATCAGTGCCATAAATACTGACAAAGATTTTGGCATGTTGGAGGTCGCCAGAAACATCAACATCTGTAACGCTGACCATCCCCGCTCCTACCCGATCGTCTTTAATATCGTTTAAGAGCATTTGGCTGATTTCGCGTTTAATGAGGGAGGCCACGCGGGAAACACGACGACCTGTAGCCATAAGACCTCCTCGACTGAACTTTACTTACGTTTGCGGCAATCTACTCTAGTCTAAACCGCAGGCAACCCTAGCATGGCACGCAGCGTCAGGGTGACAAAGATAAAGCCTGATACAATGACACCTATCAGGGCGATCGCGCTGACCGGATTCTTCAGTAAGGGTTTGAGCTTGTCAAACAGGAAAAAGAATATGCCCAGCGTAATTGTTATAAAGTAGCGCGGGTAACGCGAAACGTTATTAAAGAAGTCTCCCATAATGACTGACCTGCTGAAAGTATCAACTCTTTTCTTTAGTTTAAGTCAATCGAAGAAGATTGCTTCTCCACAGAACTGTTTTATACCCCCACGAATTGAATGAGCGTTTCGGTGCAACAACCGCTATCTCCTCGTCCGTTTCTCAAATGGGCAGGCGGCAAATCTCGGCTAATCTCCCAATATCAACCCTATTTTCCCACCCAGTTCAGCGGGTATTACGAACCCTTTTTAGGCGGAGGGGCCATTTACTTCCATCTGCAACCCCACTGGGCTTTTTTATCGGATATTAACCCGGAATTGGTCAATGTTTACCGCTGCATCCGCGATGATGTAGAAGGGGCGATCGCGCTCCTAGAAAGCCACGCCCGCCATCACTCCTATTCTTACTATTATCAAGTGCGTGCCTTACAACCCCAAGACCCCATCGCCAGAGCCGCCCGCTTTATTTATCTCAATAAAACCTGCTTCAACGGACTCTACCGAGAAAATTCTCAAGGTCAATTCAACGTCCCTTTAGGACGCTATAAAAATCCGAAAATCTGTTATCCAGAACTTCTAAAAACAGCTTCACTTGCCTTAAAAAATACCGAAATCAAAGAAATGCCCTTTGAGCAAATTCTAGAACTAAAAATAGCTCAAAACGCCTTTGTTTATTTCGATCCACCCTATCATCCCCTGAGTCCCACTAGTAACTTTACCGCCTATAGTCGCCATGACTTTAAGCAAGAAGATCAAGAACGCCTGCGAGATATCTTTGCAACGCTAGCCAGTCGCGGCGTTCAAGTCATGCTATCGAATTCAGATTGTTCGTTTATTCGCGAGTTATATCAAGGCTTCTTTATTCACCCCATATTCGCCAACCGTTCCATTAACTCCAATCATCAAAAACGGGGAAAAATCGGTGAATTACTGATTACCTCCTACCCCATCGCCTGCTGAGAAATAATGCCGCGATCGAACACTTGATGATTCGTGCCGATCGCAGTAATCTCAATGCGATCGCTCATCACCTCATACGCTGCAAAACTCAATCTTTCCGCCGAATGCGCCGTCCAAGAAGAACGTCCAACCGGACGCGTTCCTGCACCCGCACCGCAAATCAAATACGTCGTCCCCTCAATGGGTTGCGTCCGTTCGTAAACGTGATCGTGACCATTAATATAGAGTTGCACGCCATGTTTTTTAAACAGCGGCGACAGCTTTTTAATCAACCCTTGATTCACCCCATAGTGAGCCGAAGAATAAATCTGATCGTGAGCAAACACAATCTTCCAAAGCGCATCGCTTTGACCGAGTTCGCGATCCAACCACACTAACTGATTTTGCCAGTCCGCATTGCCATTCGTATCCAACGCAAAAAACTGAACGTTGTCGCGTCGCAACGTATAATAGCGCCGATTTTGCATATTAAAACCGGGATAGCGCACCTGTGGATCGCCATTTTCCGTCCGAATATCGTGATTTCCCAAACAGGCGTGAAACTTCACCCCTTGGCGCAATAACGGTTCATAAGGACGCTCAAAAACCGCGCCAATCTTCTCAATTTCACCATCGTTATAAATATTGTCCCCGGCAAGAATCGCTAAATCAAAAGGATTTTGCTGGTGGTAGCGCGTCATCGCTTCTGCGACTGCATATTGACC
>JAAHGE010000123.1 GCA_010672635.1 Desertifilum sp. SIO1I2
GGCTAACTTCTTGATTGCTACAATAGCTTTATCTTGAATTGTTTTATCTAAGTTATAAAATGCTTTAATGAATTTGTCGGTTGTGTTAATTTTAAGGTCTTCAACTTTAGATATTTTACTTTCAAGATTCAATGCAAGTAACGCATCTTCCGCAGAGTCAAGAAAGTTTGCAAAAGCCTTTTCTAGATTTTGTCTTGATGCAATACGTGGATTATAAAGAGAATTTTCTCTCGGATTGAAAAGCTTGCCTAATTCATGTGAAGACGTATGATTTTTTGCTTCATCTTCATTTTCAATTATTTCAATAAAATCGATTAGAAATGATTCTAAGTCCCGATCGTGTTGATAAGTAAATTTTCTTCTAATCATATAGTTAAGAGAAATATTTACTACAGCTAGACTAGGCTGAAAAGAATCTCCACAAAAAATATTTGTATAGAATAAATGCTCTAAAGCTTCCCTTTCCTGGTTTGTAGTACTAAGCTCATAGGTATGTTGTAGGAGGTCTGCTAGGTTACTATCAACACCAGACGGACAGTGTTGTTTCCAGCTTCTATACAAATAACTTCTTGTATAGTCACTTGTCGGTAAAAAATCTATAACTGCTATTTTCTGGCTAGCAAGTTCAGCTAAAACTGGGACATTTTCTGTAGATACAGGTACTTTGTCTAACGATCCACCATAAAAGAGGAAGATAAACCAGTCAAAACTTCTTAGAGTTTGGGTAATGAAATCGTTTGCACTTTGTCTTTCTAAATGGTACAGGCTAATTGGTGTAATCATTTGCAAAACTTCTCATGTTAAGGACTGCATAATTTGTTGTAAATTGATTGATTTTGTACGGAGCTACTGCAAGGTTTTGTATATTCGCCTAAGTGCGATCGCATCTTATTGATTAGGTTCTACTCGCCGATTCTAACTTAGTTTCTTGGAATTCCTGGATGCGTTGCCCTACTTTTTCAATTAAATCAGGACAATCAGCATCAAACCATTCTATCTGAGGATTGGCTCTAAACCAAGTGCGCTGGCGTTTGGCAAATTGGCGCGTGTGTAAAATGGTTAACTCTATGGCTTCCTCTAGACTAATTTTGTCTGCGAGATATTGTTTGATTTCTTGATAGCCTAGCGTATTCAGTAAAGGGAGATCGACTCCATATTTCTGACAAAGATATTCTACTTCGGCAACCAATCCGTCGGCGATCATTTGGTGAGTTCGGCGAGCAATTCTGGCGGTTAAATCTTCGGTATCTAAGCCAATTTGTAGGGTAGAATAGAGAGGAGGATTTTCACCTTGTTGCTGAGAAATGGGGCAACCCGTGACATAGAAAACTTCTAGCGCCCGTAAGGTTCTTACAACATCATTTTCATGAATCTTTTGGGTTGCTTGGGGGTCTACTTGTTGCAACATGGCATAACATTGAGATTGACCAAGGGAGGCAAGTTGCGATCGCAATTCCGCTTGGGGTGCAACTCGCGGAATCTTCATCCCCCGCACAACCGACTTAATATAGAGTCCTGTTCCCCCGACGAGCAAGGGTAAAATAGAGTCTTGGTGAAACTTAGCAATCAACCCTTGAGCCTGTTCCTGGTAATCTGCAACCGTCAGCGTTTCCGTCGGATCGCAGATATCAATCAACTCATGGCGGACAAACTGGCGCTCTACCTCTGTTGGTTTCGCTGTCCCAATGTTAAACTCTCGGTACACCTGGCGCGAATCTGCACTTAAAATGACGCTACCAAGACGCTGTGCCAGTTGTAATGCTAACCCAGACTTCCCCGTGGCTGTCGCCCCACTAATTACAATTAGCCCCTGTTGAAACATGGCAGCCAACCCCCCCTCTTCAAACTCGATTCTAACCTAGGTGCATCCCCTAGAAAAAATTAAGCTAAAACTGCCCTAATGTCGCCTGCAACCCATTTGTGTTAGAATTTTCGAGTGTTTTTCCCTCAAAACCAGATTTGGGCCACAAGAGCGCCCCTAATAGGAGAATCCCATACATGACCAGTAGCTACAGCGCCGATCAGATTCAAGTTCTGGAAGGTATTGAACACGTACGCAAGCGACCAGGGATGTACATTGGCTCAACTGGGCCAAGAGGACTCCACCATCTAGTTTACGAGGTTGTGGATAACTCGATCGATGAAGCTCTGGCTGGCTACTGCACTCATGTGGAAATCGATCTCAATGCCGATGGTTCCGTCACTGTCACCGATGATGGTCGGGGAATTCCCACAGACGTTCACCCCCGTACCGGGAAATCTGCCTTAGAAACCGTAATGACGGTTTTGGGTGCAGGGGGTAAATTTGGCGGTGGCGGATACAAAGTCTCTGGCGGCTTGCACGGCGTTGGGGTGTCTGTCGTCAATGCCTTATCCGAATGGGTAAAAGCGACCGTTTGGCGAGATAAGAAAGTCTTTACCCAACGCTACGAACAAGGAAAACCCATTGGTGACATTGCCAATAAACCCCACAAAGAAGGCAATACGGGGACGCAGATTCAGTTTAAGCCAGATATCCAAATCTTCACCACCGGGATTGAGTTTGATTATGCCACCCTGGCGGGTCGCCTGCGCGAATTAGCCTTTTTGAATGCTGGCGTTAAGATTACTTTTACGGATCGTCGTCAAAGCGAACCCCGCGAGGAAATTTATTTCTATGAAGGCGGAATTCGCGAATACGTTTCTTATATGAACCGGGATAAGGACGCGTTACACGAGGAGATTATCTTTATCCAAGGGGAACGCAATAACGTACAGGTTGAGGTGGCCTTGCAATGGTGTTCCGATGCCTATAACGATAACGTGTTGGGGTTTGCCAATAATATTCGCACCATTGACGGCGGAACGCACTTAGAAGGGTTGAAGGCTGTTTTGACGCGGACGATGAATGCGATCGCGCGCAAGCGGAATAAACTTAAAGATGGCGATCCGAACCTGGCTGGGGAAAATATCCGCGAAGGCTTAACGGCGGTGATTTCGGTTAAAGTACCCGATCCAGAATTTGAAGGTCAAACGAAAACCAAGTTAGGGAATACGGAAGTACGCGGTATTGTAGATTCCCTGGTGGGTGAAGTGCTGACTGAGTATCTGGAATTTCGTCCGGCGGTGGCGGATGCGGTTCTAGAGAAAGCCATCCAAGCTTTTAACGCCGCAGAAGCCGCTAGACGCGCTAGGGAATTGGTACGCCGCAAATCGGTGTTAGAATCTTCAACGCTACCGGGTAAGCTGGCTGATTGTAGTTCGCGAGATCCTTCAGAATCAGAGATTTTTATTGTAGAAGGGGACTCGGCTGGCGGTTCGGCGAAGCAAGGGAGAGATCGACGTTTTCAAGCAATTCTGCCTCTGCGCGGTAAGATTCTCAACATTGAGAAGACTGACGATGCCAAAATCTACAAAAATAATGAAATTCAAGCTTTAATCACGGCGTTGGGGTTAGGGATTAAAGGGGAAGAGTTTGATTCCTCTCAACTGCGCTATCACCGCATTGTGATTATGACTGATGCGGACGTGGATGGGGCGCATATTCGGACGCTGTTGCTGACGTTCTTCTATCGCTATCAGCGGTCTTTGGTGGATCAAGGCTTTATCTATATTGCGTGTCCGCCGTTGTACAAGTTAGAACGCGGTCGGAGTCATTACTATTGTTATAGCGATCGCGAATTGCAAGAACGCATCCGCGAGTTCCCCGATAACGCCAATTACACCATCCAACGGTTTAAGGGGTTAGGGGAAATGATGCCAACTCAACTCTGGGAAACCACGATGAACCCAGAAACGCGGGCCCTCAAACAAGTGGAAATTGAGGACGCAGCCGAAGCCGATCGTATCTTTACAATCTTAATGGGCGATCGCGTTGCCCCCCGTCGCGAGTTTATCGAAACCTACGGCCCGAAACTCAACCTGACGGATCTCGATATCTAGATTCAATCCTCCGGCTAGTCTATCCTCTCTTAGGGTAGCTAGCCGTTTTTATACAAGAATCGTCTCACCTTGAGATGACTTGATGGAGTTAACGCGATTGCAATCTCTACAAGTACCTACTAGAGGCATCTATCAAGTTACACGATCGCTAAATGCATCTAAGCAAAGCCGTTCTATTAACTCTTGTGTAGGTTCAAATGCCACGCGCAAGCGGCAGGGTGCTCTATCAGGATCGGGATAAACAAAAACGACTTGCGGACTTCCAAGTTCTTTCAAGAATTGATATATCAGTTGTGCTTTAGGGTAAGCATTAACGATTTGAAAAATATTTTGCTCCGCATAACGCTGATGAGCACCAATTAAATAAGCTATTTTAGCTTCTCGATCGCCAGGGGGAAATGCTACTGCTGATATCTGACCCGTATTTTGCTGAAAGATACTTCGTCCTGTTGTATATGCAGGGTTCCCGTCTGAGTCAGTTCCGGTTAAATAGTGTTTTAAGTAGAAAGAGTTAATGAATTGCGCTAGTTCAGTAGACACAAAATAAGTATGGCCTTCAGAGACTTCACGCCGCAGAGAAGTTTGCAAGTGATACTCTTTAACTAAACGATTTAAATACTTTTCAAATAAATCTGCTTTTTGAGATTCGTTGACCCAAAAGTGTTCAACTACATCAGCATCCTTAGCGATCGTTCTACCGAAATGCTCATCTAAGAAGCCAAGAACTGCATAGAGAGTATGAGATGTAGGTACATCAGGTACTTTCTGGGAAGGTTGATCTCCAAATAACATATTGAAACTCTTATTGTTTTACAGTTATAAACTTACTAGAAGCAAGCCGATCCAAATCTAAGCCGCTCTGCTGACACGGGTGAAGACTTGTAGTTCTGCTGATGAGCAGAAGCGATCGCATTCCCATACTATCCCCAGTTTCTACAATCTCTAATTCCCATCGCTCGCTCCCCATTGAAAATTCATGGCGTGAATTTGGGTTATCAACTCTGAAACTGTAGAGTTAGCCGCGATCGCATTGTAGAAAAGGTGTTGCGCGGTTGCCAAGGCTTCGGAGCCACTGCGATCGCTCGTATGGAAGATGAGGCGGTTAATTTGCGCCAGATGCGCGGCTAGTAGCTGCAAGAGTGCCATTAAAATACGATTTCCGCCAAAAGCGCCGCATCCCCAGAACCCCGTGTGGATAGCGACCAGAGGAGCCTCTGAGTCTAACCGAGCCGCCGTGAAGCCAGTAAAGGCGGTGGTAAGAATATGCTCAATTTGCTTTTGCGTGTAGGAACCCGAACGGCATGAAGGCGCTGATATGGCTAGGATATTGGTGATTGTAGGCGGATTTAGGGGTTTTGTGGCTAGCGCGATCGCTTCTGCTGTTGCGCGTGCAAAGTTGTTACCATATAGACCAAAAGGTCGCTGTTGTGACGCATTGGGGTTGGTTGCGATCGCGCATCGTCGTTCTACTCCCCGCACCAAAACAGGGGTAGGCCCCCCTTTTTCTGCCGTGAACAGATTAATCTCATTCGCCAGCAGCGCCTCCCGCAAGGAAGCCAGCGCCGGATGTTCGGCCACTTGCATTTCATCCTGAGCAAATAAGGGACTGCCATAGGCATAGAATAGATCGAGATCGGCAAAATTGAGATACCATTCCATCTCCTGACTGTCAGGGGAAGGTTCGTATTCAAAATAGCCGGAATATTCCTTTAAAACGGTTTTACCAGAAGCCGGAAGACCTTCGGGTAACTTCATCCCTCGCCACCGGGAAAAGCATAACGTTCCCCGATGAACCGAACCCGGAGGACAAGCAATATCGTAAACAACTTGCTTATTAGAGTCATACAGGTTTGGCGGATAGGTTTCTACAAGCTCTTGAGTATTAAAGGCGTGGCGACAAAACAAGTTGTCTAAAAGTTCGCTCACTTTTACCACCTTTCCTAAACAATGACAAGCCTTTAATACATTTCAATATAAAAGTTTTTGCTTCTTAATATATTAAGGTTTTAGCCAATTTTGATGAAAGCTGGCTTAACTTTTGTAACCCCAAAAAAGACGAAGCATAATTTGTCAATTATACCTCAATAATCTGCTCCCCAAAGATAAACAAAGCATTTTTTACTATTTTTTCATCTAAAAGGCACTTGCCAACAAGGTAGCAATATTCGGGGTTTATTTTACCACAAAAGCTTGAATTCAGGTTTTTTAGTGACAATTTTCCATTGAATAAACTTAAACTAAAACAACGCTTAAGTAGAAAAAATAGCTCGATCAATACAGATTTTTAAGGAGAGAATAACCTGCAAATAAGGCTGATAATATAGGGATGGATCGAGAGGGATAAAAAACCATGATTCAAGCAGCTCAAGAAAAACAATCATCCGGTTCAAAAGAACAAGCGTTTGTTCTTTGGTTTGAAGAAGTTGGAATTGCAGATATTCCTTTAGTTGGCGGAAAAAATGCCTCCCTCGGCGAAATGATCCAACAACTAACCTCCAAAGGCGTCAGCGTTCCTACGGGTTTTGCAACGACAGCTTACGCCTACCGCTACTTTGTGAAAAAAGCAGGCTTAGAAGAAAAACTACGCCAACTATTCTCTGATTTAGACGTAGAAGATGTCCTGAACTTAAGAGAACGCGGCAAACAAGCCAGGGCCTTAGTTCTCAACACGCCATTTCCCGAAGAATTGCAAAGTGCGATCGCCTCTGCGTATAAGAAACTCTGCGAACGCTACGGCTATGACCCGCAATTTTGCAGCCGCTTCGGCCCCGACTATCAACAACAATGCGAAGACTACAGCCAAGACACCGACGTAGCCGTTCGTTCTAGCGCCACCGCCGAAGACCTCCCCGACGCCAGCTTCGCCGGACAACAAGAAACCTACCTCAACGTTCACGGCGTCAAAGGCGTTCTCGAATCCTGTCACCGATGCTTCGCCTCCCTATTTACAGACCGCGCCATCTCCTATCGCACCATCAAAGGATTCGATCACTTTGAAGTTGCACTCTCCGTCGGCGTCCAAAAAATGGTACGTTCCGACCTCGCCTCCTCCGGCGTCATGTTCTCCATCGATACCGAAACTGGATTCAAAAACGCCGCCTTAATTACCGCCGCTTACGGCTTAGGAGAAAACGTCGTTCAAGGGGCCGTCAACCCCGATGAATTCTTCGTGTTTAAACCCACCCTCAAAGAAGGCTACCGCCCGATTTTAGAAAAACGCCTGGGTAGCAAAGAAATCAAAATGGTCTACGACCTGGGTGGCACCAAACTCACCAAAAACGTCTCCGTCACTGAGAGCGAACGCGGTAAATTTGCCGTCACCGATGATGAAGTCCTGCAACTGGCGAAATGGGCCTGCATCATTGAAGACCACTACAGCAATGTTCGCGGCCAATACACCCCGATGGACATTGAATGGGCCAAAGATGGTCTAACGGGTGAATTATTCATCGTCCAAGCGCGTCCCGAAACCGTCCAGTCGCAAAAATCCGCCAACGTCCTGAGAAGCTACAAACTCCAAGGAACCGGCGATGTCGTCGCACGGGGTCGCGCCGTGGGTGAAATGATTGGTCAAGGGAAAGCGCGAGTCATCCTCGACGTTCACCGCATCGATGATTTCAAAGCAGGTGAAGTGCTTGTCACCAACAAGACAGACCCCGACTGGGAACCCATCATGAAAAAAGCAAGTGCGATTGTCACCAACCAAGGGGGACGCACTTGTCACGCTGCTATTATTGCTCGCGAAATGGGAATTCCCGCTATTGTCGGTTGTGGTAGCGCCACCACCGATATCCTCACCGGACAAGAAGTGACCGTGTGCTGTTCGGAAGGGGAAGAAGGCAAAGTTTATCAAGGTTTGGTTCCCTTTGAAGTTCAGGAAACCCAACTCGATAACTTGCCACAGACGCGCACGAAGATTTTAATGAACGTGGGCAACCCAGAAGAAGCCTTTGGTCTGGCTTCCATGCCTTGCGATGGTGTAGGTTTGGCCCGGTTTGAGTTCATTATCGCCAACCACATTAAAGCGCACCCCTTAGCGTTGATTCACTTTGACCAACTTGAAGACAAATCGGTTCAGAAAGAAATTGCAGAACTGACGGCTTTGTATCCCCACAAACCCGATTTCTTCGTGGATAAACTGGCGCATGGGATTGGGATGATTGCGGCGGCGTTCTATCCAAACCCGGTGGTGGTGCGGATGTCGGACTTCAAGAGCAATGAATATGCCAACCTCCTCGGCGGTCGTCAGTTTGAACCGAAAGAAGAAAACCCGATGATTGGCTGGCGGGGTGCCTCGCGCTATTACGATCCGAAGTATGCCGCCGCCTATGGGTTGGAATGCAAGGCGCTGAAACGGGTCCGCGATGAGATGGGATTAACGAACGTTATTCCGATGATTCCTTTCTGTCGCACGCCAGAAGAAGGCCGCAAGGTGTTGGAGGTGATGGAACAAAATGGCCTCAAACGCGGCGAAAATGGTCTGGAAGTTTACGTTATGTGCGAAATTCCCAGTAACGTGATTCTGGCGGATCAATTTAGCGATGTGTTTGACGGTTTCTCGATTGGTTCTAATGACTTAACGCAGCTAACGTTAGGGTTAGACCGCGATTCGTCGCTGGTGGCCCATATCTTTGACGAACGCAATGAAGCGGTTAAGCAAATGGTGCGGATGGTGATTGAAACGGCCAAACGCCGGAATCGCAAGATTGGGATTTGCGGTCAAGCACCCAGCGATTATCCTGAATTTGCCCGGTTCTTAGTTGAGTTGGGGATTGATTCAATTAGCTTGAACCCGGATTCAGTGATTAAGACGTTGTTGGATATTGCCAAGGTGGAAGGCGTCCAATAGTGTCTCAAGTTTAGGATGAGCGTTGATTTCATCCTTCTCGATAACAGCCCTGGTAGGTTTCTACTAGGGCTTTCTTCACTTATCCAAGCGTTGAAATTGCGATCGCCTATCCAGAAATTTGCTCTTCCGTTTCACTCTCCCGCCATTTCCATAGCACATTATAATTATATTGGCAAGTAAAGAGTAGCCCACCCCGATTCAGGCTAGCTGTATGGTTACAAGTCCTTTGATATTAAATTTAGACACCGTTCACCTGACTGACGAACAGTTTTATCAGTTATGTCAAAATAACCGCGATTTAAGCTTTGAACGTACAACCAGAGGAGAATTAATTGTTATGCCACCCGTAGGAGGCGATAGCGGAAATCGAGAAGCTGACTTAATTATCGATTTAGGCATCTGGAATCGACAAACTAACCTCGGTTATACCTTTAGTTCCTCCACTGTATTTAAGTTACCCAATGGTGCCGATCGTTCCCCCGATGCGGCTTGGATTCAAAAGGAACGTTACTCAGCACTCACCCCCGAACAAAGACGCAAATTCCCTCCCATTGCACCCGATTTTGTCATCGAATTAAGGTCAGCAACAGATGATTTACAAACGTTGCGTTCCAAAATGCGAGAATATGTGGATGTTGGGGTGCGATTGGGATGGTTGATTAACCCCCAACAACAACAAGTAGAAATTTATCGCCCAGGCGAAGAGGTGAAAGTGCGAAATCTTCCTACAGAATTATCAGGTGAAAATGTATTGCCGGGATTTAGCTTGAATCTATCTCTTTATTAACGTTATTCACGGGTATTCATAGATGTCTTAACTGCTTTGGCGATCGCGATCTATTGACCTCCTCAACTCCGCACTATTGGTGAAATTGGGCGTCAATGACTTCATCCCAAAAGGTGGGGTCATCGGGGGAGGGGGGTGGAGGGGGAGGAACTTGGGCCAAGATGCGGCGACCGATGTCTCCTGCAAGGGTAGAAAGATGCTGCATGGTGGAGACTGTGGTGGTTTCTTCGCTAAAGCGTACCAGGCGTTGAGCTAACTCTACATGGTGGGTGGGGTTCTCTAGCAGGTGATTGCTAAAGCGCTGCAACCATTCGATAAATTGAGCTTCTTCTAAATTTTTGGCGATGAAGTAGCCTTGAATTCTACCGCGACCCCAACCTTGACTGACACCTTCTAGGAGTTGCAGAAATAAGGATTCGCATTCCGAGTCGGTGCAGGTGCGGGGGGTTCTGGAGGCGGAGGCATCCTCTGAAGGAGAAGGTTGCGGGGAACGACCCAATAGTCGTCCCCACCAGCGCTTAATCCATTGCCAAAGTTTGCGGAACATGGGTTTAACGTCGATTGGCGGTGGCTTCTGCGGGTTCTACGGGTAAACCTTCTGGACGGTTGGGGGAGGGAAGGGGCGCTTGTTCGAGGATGGGGGTGGGGGTGGCAGTGGGAACGCTAAAGTGCTGATAAGCGGCGCGAGAAACCTGGTAAATCAGTTCTTCTGCGGCGGGGTCGCCAAATTCCCGTTTGACCATAACAGCGATCGCATAATGTTTCCCCGTCGGGGTATCGACTAAACCCATATCGGCCAGCAAAACACCCAGGGTTCCGGTTTTATTAA
>JAAHGE010000124.1 GCA_010672635.1 Desertifilum sp. SIO1I2
TCGACCAACTCCGGACTGAAGGTAGCCGCCAAGTTGTCTCCGCCACTTTCAAGAAACAGAATATCTAGATCGGGATGCAACAGCAGCATTTGATCCATCGCATATTGATTCATAGAAGTATCATCTCGAATTGCGGTGTGGGGGCAACCTCCGGTTTCCACACCCTGAATGCGATCGCGGCTTAACGCACCACTTCGGATCAAAAACTCAGCGTCTTCTCTAGTAAAAATGTCGTTGGTAATCGCCGCGATCGAGTAGTGCTGCCGCATCTGTTTACACAGTCGATCCAGTAATGCCGTTTTGCCTGACCCCACGGGGCCCCCAATACCAATTCGCACGGGTTTTCGCATGTTGCACCTTTTACATTAATGAGCGTGGCTGTGAGTATGAGTAGATCCATGCGAATGAGAACTGGCTTGCGATCCATATCGCTGCCCGATAAATGGGGTCATTTGCCGTTCAAAGGCAATCCCAATTCGCCCGAACATCTCTGCAACCACCGGATCGACGGGAGTCAAAATCGAGGTTTCTGTAAAGCGAACTGGGCGATGTAAATTACCCAATTGAAATCCCACTACGCCCCAAGTCAGCTTATCTGTAGGGGAGATAACGAACAGATCTTCCGATGCAGCTTCCACTACAATGGCCACATCGCCATCGAGCGCCAGTACATCGCCATCAAATAATTCTGCCGAACGCGGTAAGGAAATGCGGACAGTGCGATCGCCCACGGTTCGCCCTACCCGATGGGGACTCAATCGCTCTTCTGAGGTGAGGATCAGCGCATCGGTTTGAGTGATGGGCGATCGTAGCGTTGAAAGCGTTCCCAATATCTCTGTAATCACATTCATAGCTAATGCTGGTTTGACATCCTCACCGGACTTTTAGGGCGGTGATTCCCAAGACTCACAACTTCTGATGTTCTACCACATTCAGGGTCAAGCCGTGGTATGCGATCAACTTTTTTGCATTTTTCCTAGAGGGGTTTTCTTGCATCTATTCAGCAGACAAGGTATGAATAATCAAGAATTTTTTCAATAGGAGGTGAAAGGCGGCGATTCGCGAAGCAATTCCTACGGGAATCACGCTTTCTCAGGAAGAGTATTGGTCTTTGTTTGCGGAAGAAGAAACCGCCGGGGAAACGGTTCAGCTCTATCCAGAGGAACTAGGGCGTGGATCTGTAGGCCAGATCGATCTGCGCGATGGGCTGCAACTGGCGATCGCCAAGGGGATTTAGAGAATACTTTTATCCTAGCCTCGTCACCTTAGATATAGCCTCCTTAGAAAATGCGATCGCCTCTCAGTTTTGAGGGAAAGGAGCGATCCCTGCGGGAATCGCGCTTCAGCATTGCACGAGGCGCTCAAAGCTGCCAGTTCCTCACTGAGTAGAGCAAAAACCCAAAAATTCCGTTTAGGAGCCAAAAAGCTCCGGCTAGGAGCCAAAAACGGCTTACGTCAGAATTGAAATTTACGATATTCTGAACGTTCGAGTTATGCCAATTCCTTGCTTTTTTAGCCTCAGTTTACTGACCAACCTTCTGTTTGAGGTTGGGTATAGCTCGATTCAATTCATAACAGAAGGAAGAGTTCAGGAGTTCGATCGGGCGATTCCCCCAAGAATTGCCCTCTCCCCTCAAACCCCCTTCTGGGCTACTCAGTGGCTTACAGAACCCAAATTTTCAGCAATGTCATTCAATTCCCCACCCGGACGCATCGCTCTTTACCAGGGCAAGATTGCTGTTATGGCGTTTTTTGATTGAATGAGATACGGCTCGATCCCCCTAAATTCCCTTCGTCAAAGGCTGTACAGGAGGGAGGCGATAGTCTTAGAAGGCTTGCGGATCGGGGGTAAGGGGGATCGCTCGATCGTCAATGAGTTTCCCTCGATCGATGTTAACGCGGCTTTTTTATGCAAATTCCCCTTCAGCAATATGGAGCGCTTTTAGCCAATTATCTCAAGCCACAATGGGGCGCAGTTGTGAGTTTAACGATCGCGCTTTTGACTAGCATTGCGCTGCAAATTATCAATCCGCAAATTCTCAGTTATTTTATCGATACGATCTTTACAGGGAGCGAAGCGCGATTCCCGCAGGGATCGCTCCCTTGGGCTGCAATTGCGTTTAGCGCGATCGCTCTTCTAACGCAAGTCTTCTCACTCAGCGCCACCTATTGGGGCGAAACGGTGGCTTGGACGGCCACAAATGCCTTGCGTTCTGACTTGGTTGCCCATTGTCTCCAACTCGACTTATCGTTCCATAAAGCTCACACGCCCGGAGAATTACTAGAGCGAGTAGATGGCGATGTGAATGCTCTTTCGCGATTTTTCTCGCAGTTAGTAATTCATGTCTTCGGTAACGGTATTCTCTTAATCGGCATTCTCGTGGTTTTGTGGTTTGAAAATCCCTTTGCGGGGGCGAGTCTTACCCTATTCGCTGGGGTGGCGCTATCGGTGTTAGTAGGGTTACGTTCTGGTGCGATCGCGCCTTGGGCTGAATATCGTCAAATTAGCGCTGAATTTTATGGCACTTTAGGCGAACAAATTTCCGGACGCGAAGACCTCTGTGCGAATGGTGCGGTTCCCTACGTCATGTATCGCTTTCATGCCTTGTTGCAGCGCTGGCTTCCGGTTTATCACAAGGCCCGGTTTGCCAGTACGGTACTGTGGTTTAGCAGTGTTGGCCTATTTACCCTGGGAAATGCGATCGCCCTGGCTCTTTCTGCCTATCTGTGGAAGCAAAACGCAATTACAATTGGCACGGCTTACCTCATTTTTCACTACACCAATCTGCTCTCGCAACCCATCGAACGCATTCGCGAAGAACTCGAACAACTGCAACAGGTGGAAGCCAGCATCTATCGCATCCGCGAGTTATTGAGTATCCAGCCCCGTTTAAAGGAGCGAGGTGGAGCGTTGCGACCCGCAACGGCTTGTGCAGTCACCTTTGAAAACGTGTACTTTCGCTATCAAGGTCAAAACCCAGACGAGTGGACGCTACAGAATGTCTCGTTTTCAGTTGCTCCCGGTCAAGTTTTAGGCATTCTGGGGCGAACCGGAAGCGGTAAAAGTACGATCGCCCGTTTGCTATTACGATTTTACGATATTCAATCGGGTGAAATTCGTTTAGGAGATAGCGCGATCGCACCCTATTGTCTGTCTCAACTCCGCCAGCGCATCGGTTTAGTCACCCAAGATGTGCAGTTATTTCAAGCCAGCGTCCGAGATAATCTCACCTTTTTCGATCCGCACATTAGCGATACTGTGATTCTGGAAGCAATGGAAACGCTGTTGTTAAGTCCCTGGTTAAAGTCGCTTCCCAACGGACTCAATACGCAACTGGGTGCCGAGAGTAGCGGACTTTCCGCCGGACAAGCCCAGTTACTGGCTTTAGTGCGCGTTTTGCTCAAAAACCCCAGTTTAGTCATTTTAGATGAAGCCTCGTCTCGCCTTGACCCCCAAACTGAAGCTTTTTTAGAACGGGCTATCGATCGACTGTTGAGCAACCGGACGGGGATTATTATTGCCCATCGCTTGCAGACTTTGAAACGGGCCGATCGCATCCTGATTTTAGACCAAGGCAAGGTTGTGGAATCTGGCGATCGCCAAACCTTAGTATCTCAAAGCCAATCTCAGTTTGCCCAATTGCTCAATGCCCAAACTATTGAGCGTCCTTGAGGTAGCTCATATTCTTCTGGATCGGGGTTTGGCACAGTAGAACTATCGGCTACTGGGGAACCAACCATGACTCCATCAACCCTGAATTTACAAACCGCTAGCGCTCATCAAGTGATGGCGGCGGCGGGTAAGAAAATTTTGCGTCCGGGTGGTAAGGCTGCAACGCTTCAACTGTGCCAGTGGGCGCAATTTCAGCCGGGGGAAACTGTTTTAGAACTAGCTGCCAGTTTTGGTTATAGCGCGATCGCTCTGGCTCAACAATACGGCGTTCGGGTGGTGGGCGTTGAAAAAAATCCCGAAAGTGTCGCCCGCGCCCGTGTCAATATTCAAGCTGCGGGTTTGAGCGATCGCGTTGAAGTCATTGAGGGGGATATTTTTCATTTAGAACGCATTCCTGGACAATTTGATTGCGTGCTAGCTGAAGCGATTCTAACGATGCAATCCCCTCTAGGGAAAGCAAAGGTTTTACAAGGGATTTGCGATCGCCTCAAGCCGGGAGGACGGTTTCTGTCCCATGAGTTGTTGGCGCGTGCGAGTCAAACCGAAATTCACCAAGCCTTAGCCGCCGCCCTGCGCGTCAATTCTACTCCCTTATCGGAACAAGAGTGGATCGAGTTGTGCCAAACTGCCGGGTTTGAGGTGGTACAACGCCAAACTGGGGCGATGGAACTGCTGAATCCGATTCGCATTATCCAGGATGAAGGATGGGTAGATGCGAGTCAGTTTTTCTGGAACGTACTGACTCAACCGGGTTTGCGCGATCGCCTCTTCGCGATCCGGCGCGTCTTTAAGCAGTACGAACGGGAACTAGGCTACCTGATTTTATCTGCTGAACGGAAGTCAATTTAGGAGAACGGTTATGAGTACCTCGATAATGCGATCGCAAAGTCTCTCTTCAGGAGAATCGCTTGTTGCTCAACTCCAAGACAAAATTGAGTATGCAGAAACAGGCGTACTCAGCAAAGTTTTGCTCAAAGTTCCCGGTTGTCAATACACCCTCTTTTGTCTAGCGGCGGGTACAGATATTACCGAACACACCTCAACGCGGAATGCTGTTGTCTATGTTCTTGAAGGACAGGGAACTCTAACTCTACAAGGAGAAGAGATACCCTTAGAACCTGGCGTGTTTATCTTTATGCCCGCTAATGCCCCCCACGCCCTTAAAGCAGAAACTAATTTAGCCTTTCTCCTCACCCTGTCTGAGGCTTAGGAGGATGGGGAGATGGGGGGAGCAAATGAAACTCCCCTCTTTTTCAGGGCGCAGTTCGGGAATTTAGTAACCTAACAGCAGCCAGGGTTGTGTTGGGTTTCGTACCTCAACCCAACCTACACGATTATCTTGATTGTTAGTCAACCAGGAAATCTTTTTAAATCCCCCATTTGGCGAGGGACTTTAACTCCGGTTCCCTCCTTTTCAAGGGGGGCGCTTGGGGGATCGAAACCTAGTAGAACAATACTAGAAGACCTTTGTTTCCTGTAGATGTAGATTCCCAAGAATTGGGGAGTGCGTCAATGCGGCTAACCCTTGGAATTTTTTCGCATAGCTTTATTGATTTTTTTCCATTTTTCTTTTTCTACTAAAGCGGCTTTTTGGTTTTGTCGTCGATGGGCATACGCTAACTCTTGTTGCAGTTTTTGGTAACTGGCAAAGCGGTGTTGGCTCAGAGTTCCTTCTAAGAGAGCTTGTTGCACGGCACAGCCTGGTTCTGTATCGTGTTGGCAATCGCGAAAACGACACAAATGAGCGAGTTTGTCAATATCAGAAAAGGTTTCTTGCAATCCTTCTTCACCCTGCCAAAACTGGATTTCTCGCATTCCGGGAGTATCGATTAATAAACCTCCAGAGGGGAGAACAATTAATTCGCGATGGGTGGTTGTGTGTCTCCCCCGCGCATCTTTACGGAGAGAATTGACGGCTTGTATTTCTTGATGGGCGAGTTGATTGGTAATCGTCGATTTGCCCACGCCAGAAGAACCGATTAAAGCAACTGTTTTCCCGAATCCTAGATAAGGCAGCAAGGCTTCAAGTCCTTGTTTATTCAAGGCACTAATGCAAATACTGGGGACGCCCAAGGCAATTGTTTCTAGTTCTGCTTGATGTTGTTCTAGATCGGGACATAAATCGGCTTTATTTAAGATGATGACAGGTGTCGCGCCGCTTTCCCAAATTAAGACCAAATAGCGCTCAATTCTTCTGAGGTTAAAATCTCGATCTAAGCCAGAAACGAGAAAGATGGTGTCGATGTTGGTCGCAATAACTTGTTCGTCTGTTTGAGTTCCGGCGGTTTTGCGGGATAGTTTACTCTTTCTGGGTAAAATATCGTAGATTTTAGCTTGTTTTTCGCCAATGACGACCCAATCTCCTACGGCTGGAAAGGAGTTTTGGTAATGCATTCTGCCGCTAATTTCGGCGGATAGTTCTCCCGATTTGCTGGAGATGATATAGCGATTTTTCTGCTGTTGAATAACTCGACCAACGGTGTAGCCTTGTGCCTGGTATGAGCTAAAGCTATCGGCAAAAAAACGATTCCAGCCTAAAGATTCTAAGTTCACTTTCAGTTTCCTCAATGCTTGCGATTGCGTGCCGCAACGCTCGCAGAGGAACGTTCTCGATCTCACAATTGAATAAATCGAAAAACATTGGAGGTTGCGGAATTATGAAGGGATATGAGTAACGGTCTGAAGGGTGACAAGCTCTTTCATATTGTTTGCTCCTGTTAGGGCGATCGCACTTAATGTAGTATTATACTACAATTCATCGATAGATGACGATTTAATCCCTAATCTTAATCTTTAGGGGCATGAGGGAAACTGCGAGGAGCGAAAATCGCATCATTGCCCGGTCAAATTGTTATCATAATCTGGACTAAGGGAAAGAAAACCCATTGGACTAGGTAGATGTATTCATTAGAGTTATCGCGCGAATCTTCGTGGGGAGCAATAGTGAACGTCCTTTTAGGCAAAGCCAGAGTAATCTTTTTCCCCAACATTCGCCGCAGCGCAGTCTATGAATAATCTATGGCGGAAAATCGAGTCAATTCAGACGAAAGGATGGAGGCTTGCTAGCCAACAACCGACCTCCATAAATGAGTATTCTCACCCCCCCAATACCAGTAGCCAGGTGCTGTCTTTAAGGTGGTATTTAGTGTTGCTGGTTGCCGGAACCTTAGTGCCCGTAATGTTATTTGCCGTTACAGTCGTTTATCAACTCTCGCGCCAAGAGCAAGCGGCTTCAGAACGACGCATCCTGCTAGCAGCCCGCAATCTCGCTTCCACGGTAGAACGGGAACTATCCAGCACCACTCGGACGCTTCAGGCCCTAACCGCCTTAGAATCGCTGACCTCGAACGATCTGCAAGCCTTTCATCAGGAAGCCACGCAAGTCGTCCAGACGCAAGCCTCTTGGGTAACAGTCATTCTGCTCTCCCCAGAGGGTCAGCAACTCGTCAACACGCTACAACCCTTCGGTCAACCTTTGCCCCAAGCTTCAGAGCGAGACAGCTTGCAAGAGGTGGTAACAACCAATCAGCCAGCGATTGGGAATTTTTCGCCCTCTATCCTCAAACGCAACTTATCTGGCGTTCCCGTCCGCATTCCGGTGATGCGAGACGGTCAGCTTCAGTATATCCTCACCGCCATCCTCAACCAGACGGCGATCGCCCAAGCGGTACAAGCCCAAACCAGCATTGAGGGCGAGTGGACGCGCACCATTGTCGATGGGCAAGGGGTTGTGGTTGCCCGCACCCGCGAACCCGAACGCTTTGTCGGTCAGCGCGGTACGCCTTCCTTTCTCCAGCGGATCGAAAGGGAAAGGGAGGGCGTTTACCGGGATACAACCTTAGACAACATCAGCGTTTTTATTGCCTTCAGTCAAATTGGCAATTCCCCTTGGACAGCCGCCGTTACGGTTCCCGTGCAGGTGATTCAAAAGCCCACCCGACAAGCTCTATTGCTGACTGTGGGTTCGGGTTTAGCCCTGCTTTTAGTGAGCGGTATCGGCGCTTTTATCCTCTCGCGGCAAATTTCGCGCAGCATTACCTTAGCAGCCGATGCTGCGGCAGCCCTAGCCAAAGGAGAACATCCTCACGTGAGTTCGCTATCGATCCGAGAAGTAGTCTTTCTCGGCCAGTCTCTCAAATTTGCTGCGAATCTGCTGTCGCAGCGGGAACAGGAACGGGAGGAAAACTTACGACGGGCGGAAGCGGCTAGGGAGGAAGCGGAGGCGGCTAACCGGATTAAAGATGAATTTTTGACAGTGTTATCCCACGAGTTGCGAACGCCTCTCAACCCGATTCTCGGTTGGTCTCAATTGCTCCGTAGAGGCAAGTTAGACGCAGCTATGACTGCTACGGCATTAGAAACGATTGAGCGTAATGCTAAGTTGCAAACCCAACTGATTGAGGATCTTTTGGATGTTTCCCGGATTTTGAAAGGGAAACTGGCGCTGAATATGGCTCCGGTCAATTTAGCCTCGACGATTGAAGCGGCGATCGCAACGATCCACTTAGCAGCAGAAGCAAAGTCGATCGGAGTGCAAACGCAGTTCCCCCCTGTGGCGCTACAGGTGCTAGGAGATGCGACTCGCCTCCAGCAAGCTATCTGGAATTTACTCAGCAATGCGGTGAAGTTTACACCCCCTGGGGGACAGGTGGAGGTGCAGTTGGGGCGCGTTGATTCAATCGCTCAAATTCGCGTTTGCGACACAGGTAAAGGCATTCACCCCGATTTTGTACCCTACGTTTTTGAGTATTTCCGCCAGCAAGATAGTACAACGACACGCCAGTTTGGGGGGTTGGGATTGGGGTTAGCCATTGTGCGGCATCTGGTGGAACTGCATGGGGGAACGGTGCAAGCCGAGAGTTTGGGAGAGGGACAAGGGGCAACTTTTACGGTGAGTTTGCCCTTATTCCAGGCAGAACAGTTGCGGGAAAGGACGAATGCAGGGGAAGGTGGCGAGGATAATGGCGAATCTTTGCTTCTCAAAGACTTGCGCGTTTTGCTGGTGGATGATGATGCGGATACGCGAGATTTTTTGAGCTTTACCTTAGCGCAGAATGAGGCGATTGTGACGGGGGTGGGTTCTGCTCGCGAGGCGTTGGCAGCGGTGACACAAGCATCATTTGATGTGTTAATTAGCGATATTGGGATGCCAGGGATGAATGGCTATCAATTGATACAGGCGATTCGGGCGCGGGGTTCTGCACCCAACGCGCAACTGAAGGCGATCGCGCTGACAGCCTATGCGGGGGAGACGAACCAGGAGCAAGCGCTGCGGGCGGGCTTCGATCGTCATCTGGCGAAGCCGATAGAACCCGATCTGCTGGTCAGCGTTATTCTAGATTTAGTTTCCGCTCCCGCGCGCGATCGCCTCTAGCCCTTCCCAATCCAAAATCGTAATTTTCCCCCCGCGACGATAGGAAACGATCGGCTTGAGTTGCTTAAACAGGCGCACGCATTCCTCGTAGGTAATGCCGATACTGCGGGCAATCTCATAATAGGAAAGGGGCTGGCGCAGACAAATTCCCTGCTGAGAAACCTGCATTCCGGGAACTCCGGCGGCATATTGAATCAAGCGGGCTAACCGGACGATCGCCCTTTCGGAAACTAACCCATGCACCATTTCATGGAGTTGCTGGAGTCGCTGGTTAAATACGGCCATCATCTGCAAGGCGATTTCAGGATTTTCTTGGATCGCCGCAAGTAAGGCAACGCGATCGACCATTAGCACTTGCACTTCGCTCTCTGCAATCACCGTTGCGGGGGCGATCGCGTTGCCAAATAGGGCGGGAGCTGCGAAGATCTCGCCATTAGCGAGGGTTCGCAGAATCGTCTCTTTACCGTTGCTGGCGGTTTTGCTGACTCGCAACAATCCTGCAATTAGGGCATAGAGGCGGGGAGAGAGGCGATCGCCCTCATGAGAGATAATTTCACCCGTTTGATAGGTTTGCACCACGCTATGAGGCTGCAATTGGGTGAGTTGTTCGGGCTGGAGTTGAGTAAAGATGGAGATTGAAGCAAGTTGATCGAGGGTCGCTTTCATCAATAGGAACCTGCTGAGAAGATTAATCGACGATTTCCGTAGGCATTAGGGGAATAGCATCTTTATTGAGACGAGGAATATACACTCTAAACCTTGTCCCTTCTCCCACCTGACTGCTCACTTCAATCCTTCCCTTTTGAATTTCCACGCATTTGCTAACCACAGCCAATCCCAAACCGCTACCTGAAACTCCCTCAACATTTTGTCCGCGATAAAAGGGGTTGAAAATATTCGCTTGTTCGTCTTCTGAAATCCCAATTCCTTGGTCTTTCACTTCAAAGATAATTTGCTCTGGGTCGCCCTCAATTTTTAATGTTACCTGGGTTCCTGATGGAGAATACTTAATTGCATTAAGTAATAAGTTACTCATAATGGAATACAATAATTTTTCATCCAGGTAAACTCGTCCAAATTCACCTTGACTGGTAAATTGAAGGTCATGCTGTACCGCATGAGAAGATTGAAAATCATCTAGTAAATTCAGACAAAACTATTACATCTTCCCCAACCTGATCGTGCTGGTGCAGCCCGATCATGCCGCGGCGATGGCGGTGTTTCCGAAGGGCACCGATACCTGCAGCGTGCATGGC
>JAAHGE010000125.1 GCA_010672635.1 Desertifilum sp. SIO1I2
CTCAATCATGGCGCGATTTTGAGCGCCATGATTGAGAAAAGGCTCGTTTTACTTCCATCAGGGGCAATTCCGTAAGACCGTATATTTTGACAAATTGGCGTTATCTTTCTCACCTATTCTTTGTACAGTAAAACAGTCTTTCCTCGATCGCTAATCTTGTGCAGAGTCTATTAAAAATGAATACACTGAAAGTGATTTCCCTCGGCCCCAGCCTATTGCAACAGGGGGGGATGGCTGCTGTTGAAAATATAATTCTGCGTTACGCGCCCTCTGACGTATCCATTAAACATATTTCTACGCACGAAGAAGGTTCGGGCGTGCAGAAGATTAAGGTTTTTGCCCAAGGTCTACTGAACCTGATCGGCAAATTGTTACGCGGGCGTGCGGACTTATTGCACGTCCATTTCTCCGAACGAGCTTGCGTCTATCGCACCCTAGCGATTATGGCGATCGCCTCCATCTTTCGCCGTCCGGTCGTCTTACACGCCCACGGCAGCGAGTTTCGCGAATTCTATGCCAAACTGTCCGCGCCAGTTCAAGGACTGGTTCGCTTTATGCTCGGTCAGTGCAGCCGCTTTGTGGTGCTATCCGAAAGTTGGAAAGATTATTACCAACGCACCTTAAAGCTTACGGACAAACAGGTCGTCGTTCTCGCCAACCCCATCGAATTACCTCCAGCTATCCCCAACCGCCAGCAATCTCAGCCCGTCAAAATCGTTTTTCTCGGTCGTATCGGTCAGCGTAAAGGCACCTTTGACCTGATTCAAGCCTTCGCTGCGATGACGCGCGAACAAAAAGCCAAAGCTCGGCTAATTTTAGCAGGCGATGGGGAAGAAGACACCGCCCGCAAGCTGATTAAAAGCTTAGACCTTGCCGGAGTTGCCAGCTTGCTCGGATGGATTGACTCTGCTAAACGCAACGAAATTCTCCAGTCAGCCGATATCTTCGTCTTACCCTCCTATAACGAAGGTCTGCCAATGGCAATGCTAGAGGCGATGAGTTGGGGACTGCCCGCCATTGTCACCCCAGTGGGCGGTATTCCAGAAGTCATCGAACACGGACGCAATGGCTTATTAGTCAATCCCGGCGATGTCGAACGGCTGAGTGAAGCGTTGCAACAACTGATTGAAGACGAAACTTACCGCTTAGAGTTAGGCAAACAAGCCAGAGACAGCGTTACCCCACTCGCGATTGAAAACTATTGGGAAAATCTCCAGCATTTATATCACTCCATGCTGCCCCAAACCCAGAGTGCGATCGCGCCGCCGCTGAATACAGTCCCCCTCACCAAATAACCCCAGCGGTTCCTAGAGGCATTCCAACGAATGCCTCTATTTATTTGGCGGATCGTTTGGCGGCATCGCTTTCGTGGGGATGCCCAACTCTAGAACCTTTTCAATCTCCTTGAGGTCTGCAATTAACTCAACCCCTGCCACATAATTCGCCAGCCATTGGCCTAAAGCTTTAACCGGGCGACCAATCGTGCGCTGCAAGATTTGCACAACAACCCATCCCAACACCGCACTCCAAAAAGCAGGCCACATCCCGATCTCCAGAACAGCGTTCATCCCCGTCAAGCAGCCGAGAAACGTCCAAATTGAGAGAATAATCGAAATGGGAACCCCCAAATAGGGCAGGGCAATTAAGATACTAAACAATTCCGGCGCGTAAGCTAGTCCCAAGACTCGCGCCACACTGAATACTGAAGCATTTTGCTCAAAAAACACATAACAAACCAGCCAAGTGCTTAAACCCCAAAAGATATAGCCAAACGCATACAAGATTGCAGCCAAAAACAGGCTGAGGATGAAACGAGACGGCTTAACCCGGTTCATAAATAGGATAATCCCCTGACCGATCGCCTGGGATAAACCCGCCAGGAGAACGATTAAAAAGGCTAGCCTGCTGCTGAGGGGAAGAGTATCAATCAGTTGGAAGGCGTTAGATTGAAGGGCGATCGCACCCCAAAGTATTTCCCCAAGCCGATCGATTGCTGTTTCGGTCATATCTAGTCCGCGATAACCATCCTGTTTGCATTTTAGGTCTACTGAAAGACCTGAGAAGCCAATAGTCTAAGCTGAAACCCTTGTTTTTTCGTTGAGAAACCCGGTTTCTGGTACTGGTGCAAGTCTACTTTTCCGTCAGCCGATCGAGGCGTTCTCGCAGGGTCAATTCAATCAGCAGGCGTACCAGCACCAGGAAGAAGAAACCTGACGCGCAGAAAAGGGCGATCGCAATTCCCGGATAATTTCCCACCAACAAAATCGCCCCCGCAATGCAACTAAATCCGGTTAAACAACAGTAAATGGTGCTTTTCAGGGCAAGGTTCACCCGCTTGAGGGCGCGATCGCTCTCTAGGGAACGCACGCGAATCGTAATTTCTCCCTGTTCGATCCGTTCTTCTAAACGCCGGATAAATAACTCGGTGGGATTGGGTTGATGGAGTTTATAACGAATAAAATCCCGCGCTTGTCGGGCCAATTCTCCCACGATTTGACCCCGACCTTTAGTGGTGGTAATGCTTCTAACAAACGGTTGAGCGGCCGCCACGAGGTTATATTCAGGATCGAGAACGCGAGCAATCCCATCGAGGGTTGTCAGCGCTTTGAGGATAAATGTCATTTGTGCGGGCAGCCGAAACGGTTGTTGCTCAAACATGAGATACAGTTCGTTTTTAATCTCGCCAAACGCCCGCACATCAATCGGCTTTTCGGTAAACTTCTCCAACAGAAAGCCAATCATCCGGCGGACTGGGGTTAAATTGCCCACAGGTTCAATCAGACCCATTTGAATCAACGTCCCTAGAACCTCATCAGCATCTTTCCGCAAGACGGCAAAAAAGGTTTTAACCATTTGATCCTTGGCTAAGGCTTTGACTTCCGCCATCATGCCAAAGTCATAGAAAATCAGATTCCCCTCTTGGGTGACAGCCATATTCCCTGGATGGGGGTCTGCTTGAAAAAAGCCATCCACCAACAGTTGTTTGAGATAGCAACAGATTCCCAGTTGGTTAATTCTTTTCGGATCGATGTTACAGGCTTCTAGGGCGGGTCGATCGTCAATTTTAATTCCGGGCAAATACTCCATCGTCAAGACTTTGGGGGTGCAGTATTCCCAGTAGATTTGGGGAACGAGGATATGATCGTAGCCAAGGAAGTGTTCCCGGAAGCGGTCGGCATTTTTGGCTTCTTGGCGATAGTCAATTTCCTGATACAAAAGAGCAAAAAACTCTTGGTAAATGGCTTCTAGGTTGTATTGGCGCGTCCACACCAGGAAGCGATCGCACAGTCGCAGCAACAGGTGAACCGTTCTAAAGTCGATATCAAATAATGCCTTTAAACCCGGACGCTGCACCTTAACGACCACTTCTTCCCCAGTATGCAACCGGGCGCGATGGACTTGGCCTAAACTGGCAGAAGCCAGGGGCGTGACTTCAAACTCTCGGTAGAGGGCATAAATGGAGCTACCTAACTCGGACTCAACAACGGCGATCGCTTGGGCGCTATCAAACTGCGGCACCCGGTCTTGAAGTTGCGCCAACTCCTCAACGTATTCTAGGGGCAACAGATCGGCACGGGTCGAGAGAGCCTGACCAATTTTAATAAACGTGGGGCCTAAGTTGAGTAACGTTTGGACAAACCAACGGGCGCGACGCCGACGCACTGAAGCCGAACGATTGGCCAGCAGCCGATCCCAACCGATAGTAAACAGAAACTGACTTGCGGCCCATAACACATCAATTTGACGCGCGAATAACGAGTAATAGGGGCGTTGCCAGCGGAAAGACCTCGGTGTCGGCTTAATGAGCATACTGACTTAACTTGCGGATGTCGCACCTCCATTATTTCATCCTCGCTTGCCCTCGCACAGACGCAAAAGAATCAAGCCCTTACAACTGAGGGAAAATTGTCGTAAAACAGGTCTGCCAAATATTCGAGCAAGGGTCTAGAGGCTGACTGGAAACGGCGATCGTTGCTTCTAAATGCTGGATGTGACACTTTACTAAGGCTAAACCTAAACCTGTCCCCGGTAAAGCTTGCTCAATGGCGGCTTTCCCGCGACGGAACTTATCAAAAATATAAGGCTGTTCTGCGGGCGCGATCTCGCTACCCAAGTTAGAGAGGGTGAGGACGATTTGATCGGCTTGTTGCGGATCGATTTGATGGGAGGCGCTGAGAACGACGGTGGTATTGCGATGGGAGTATTTGCCCGCGTTCGCCAGCAATTCTTGGATGATGTAGGTGAGGCTTTCGAGATCGCTTTGCAGTTTGAGCGATCGCTTGGGGAAGTTGACTTGCAGGTTCAATCCCTTGTGATGCCATCGTTCTTCAAAATCTGCGGCGAGTTGCTGAACTAAGAGTTTGAGATCGACGGGTTGGCGATGCAGTTGGGTTTGTTTAGACTCTAGCTTTTGTAATTTGAGCAAATCGAGGATCAGGTTAATTTCTTGATTGCACTCTTGCTCTAAAATATCGAGGTACCGCTCCCGACGCTCCGGGGAAGAGTTGGCTTCGCGCAGGATGCTAATGGCGACCTTCATTTTGGTTAAGGGCGTCTTGAGTTCGTGCTGTACGGAATTGACAAACTCATCTTTGAGTTGGTTGAGATGGCGCAGTTGATCGATTTGTCGCCGCGTCTGTTCGTAAAGCTTGGCTTGGACTTCTAAACTGCGCTGAAGTTGGGCGGTGCGTTCGTCTACTAAGGCTTGGACTTGGCGCAGGGTTTGCGACTGCATGATGGCGCTGCTGACTTGGGCGCTAATCAGTTCGGCAAATTCTAACTCGGCGCTTTGCCACAGCCGGGGTTGTCGGTTTTGCAGGATAATAAATCCTAAAACGGTATTTTGAGTTGCTGCCGTATTGCTAGGGGCGTAGAGGGGCAGGCACATGGAGGTGGTAAAGTCCTGCGTTTTGAAAATAGCGGCGATGGGGCTTTGGGGAAGGTTATTTAGCGGATAAAGCGAGATCTGATTGAGACGATTAACGGGGGCGATCGCCACGGCGTTGGGGGCTTCGCGCAAGGCGAACTGGCACAGACTGCAATCCGATCCCCAAAAGGTATTCTCTCCAACGGTTTCGCGATCGCTATCCTCAACCGCCATCCACTGTTGCTCTTGCCACTCGCACGCTAGACTCGCCCGGAACTGCGGGATTTGTCTGGTAAAGTCTTTATTGAGCGGATCGGTGTATTTGAATAAAATAATCATGGCCCGATCGAGCAGGAAGGACTGGGCGAGTCCATCTAGGGCAAGCTGAAAAATCCGATTGACCTCTTGGTTGGCTCGAATCGCCATCGTTAACTGACTCACCAGTTTTTGATAGCTCATCCAAGAAGGCATGGCAGTTTGTACGGGGGAAACGCAACGCGGTAAGGATTTGCGAGAGTAGCATCGGGAAGCAGCAAACGCTTCGTCCTCTCGATAGGGGGGGGTGGGGACTCTCTCTCGTAAGGGTTCGCGGCTCTCTGAGCAGCCGGGTAAGCTTTGCATGGCTAACTCTTGGGGAAACATATTCATAACGGTTGCTGGCTAGTAATGAGTGAGGGAGGGCGAATGGTTTAGATCCGATTTGGGGGACGAGAAGTTCTGATTCCCAGAGAACTCATCCGTTGACAGTCAGATCCCCTCACGCAAGCTATCCCTGGCTGGTTGCAGATGGACGCAATCTCACTCAACTTCTCAAATTTGCCTTGGTGATTCATAGAGCGATCCCGATCTACATCTAGCATTCCCAATCCAGATAGTTTTGACCCATGCAATTGTTAAACTTAAGACAAATTGAATGAAAAATCACAAACCCTGGCGTTGAGGACAAAACCCAGCTTGCTATTACTATTACACTGCTGAACTGTTTCGGGTATCCGTAAAATCCTCAAGGCTCAATGATGATTCTGCTGTTTTGAATGAAATTTAGCTAAAACTTATAGAGGGAAATGGGGAGGATAACAATTGAGTAAATTGAGAGGTGAAGCCTTCAGTTCCCAAATCTCTCGGTTTGGCGAATGGACTGCTTTCCCTAGGGTAAAGATCAATTTTAGACTCGATCGCTTACCCTATCAGCCATTTGACCGATGCTACTAAAAACAGGGGGCGCGATCGCCCTCTTCTCTGGTTAGACTAGTTCGTACTCGTAGCGTTGACCCTCGATTCATTCCTGACCCCTTCAAGATGTTATGACCGCCCAATCCCCCCTTGTTGTCCGCAATATTATTGGTACTGTAAAAGGTCCTGGCGAAACGGGAAACCAGTATGTTTTTATTACTTCAGATAATCGCCAGGTGAGAATTGGTGAATTTGTCTATTATGCGGGGAGAGATGGCAATGTTTCTCAGCAAATCCTTGGCAAAATCTCTGCCCTAAGATTGATTGACCATTTACCCGATCGAATGTTTGCCGATCCGGAAATTAGTCCGGAAGCGATCGCGGCTTTTGTGGGTTTCACGTACGAAAATCCCGAACTTTATGAAGTTACGGTTGATATTATCGGCTATTTTCATTCCGCTTTAGGCTTTGTGAATCCGCGCCGCATTCCCGATCCGGGGACAAAGGTGGCCCTTGCTAGCGATGAGAGTTTGCGGCAAATTCTCTGTCGCAAGCAACCGGGCGAAGTCGGTAGCGCTAATATTGGTTCCGTATTATTACGTAAGGGCGGGGCGGTTCCGGTAGTTCTCGACGTTAAAGAAATTGTAAGTACGCATTTGGCGATCTTGGCAGGAACGGGTTCGGGAAAATCTTACACCGCCGGAGTGTTGATTGAAGAGTTGCTTTTACCCTATAACCGCGCCCCGGTATTGATTTTTGACCCGCATGGCGAATATGGCACGTTAGCCGAAATTCAAGGTCATCCAGAGTTTCAAGCCCAGGATGGGTATGCGCCGCGAGTTAAGGTGCTGACGCCGGATCGCGTGAGAATTCGCATGTCTTCCCTGGATTATTATGATATTCAGACGTTGTTGCCGCAAATGAGCGATCGCCAACAGGCGATTTTACACAAAGCGTTTATTAGCCTCAAGAAGCGAACCAACCTAGAACACCGCTGGGATATTGAGGATCTCATTCAAGAAGTCCACGACGCGGATCGTCAGGTGGATGAGGAAGGAAACGAAAAACTCGGATCGTCCGCCCCCGCCATTGAGTGGAAGTTGGAGAAACTCAAGCATTCTCCCTATTTCCACGCCCTCCACCATCTTGCGCCTAGAGATTTGTTTGAACCGGGCCAGGTAACGGTGTTCCAGATGAATGAAATTAGCCAGGAGGAACAGCAAGTCATCTGTGCGGCGATCCTGCGCCAAGCCTACCACGCCCGGATTAATACCCAAAAGGAGAAGATTTCGCCTGGGGATGAAAATTACTTACCCTTCCCCGTCTTTATTTTGATAGAAGAGGCGCATCGTTTCGCCCCCGCCCACGATCCTTCCCGCTGTAAGGCGGTGTTACGCACGATCCTCAGTGAAGGGCGCAAGTTTGGTTTAGGGGTGGGGCTGATTACCCAACGCCCCGGAAAGCTAGACTCGGATGTCCTATCGCAATGTATGAGTCAGTTTTTGATGCGAATTATTAACCCAGTCGATCAAGATAGCTTGAAACATGGGGTGGAAGCCGCCGGACGCGACTTATTAAAGGAGTTACCCGCCCTCACGAAGGGACAGGTGATTATTTCTGGGGCTTGCGTAAATACGCCTGTGTTGTGTCAGGTTCGCAAGCGGTTAACTCAGCATGGCGGAGATACGCTAAATGCGCCGATGTTATGGCAGGGTTATTTTCAGGCGCATCAGCTAGAACAACGGGAGGCTGAGGCTGCACCGCTGGTTGGGCGGGGGCGATCGCAAACCGTTAACGGTCGCAGCATCGAATAACGCCCCAAATGCTCAATAGCACCAGGCGGACGCTAACCTCTGGTGCTATTGAAATCCTATTGAATTTTAGAAATATTCAAGCGGCGTTTAACCAGAGTTCTGTTAAACGGAGGTTGAAGAACTCAAGAATGCCAGCAAGCGCGGGAAACATACGCAAATTGCTGCACACACCAACGTCATCACAGCACAATCAAATAAACTCATAGCCATCTCCTTCAAGCAATCTGAAAAGTTTTTTGTATATCTTTCCAGTATGAAGGAAAAGAACAAAAATATTACAACTAAAAGGTTTGAATAACTTTTAGGACTCATAAGTTTCCCTAAAGTTATCCCCGTTTTTTGTAATTTTGATAGGTCTAAATACTTGGCGTACTTTAGACAAGCGGGTGGGCTATTCTGCTATTTAAGCACGCTCTCTAGAAAAAAGCAAGAAAGCCAAAAATTGACGCCTTTATTTTGAATAGTTATTGGGGTCGATCGCTCTAACTGGGATCTGATTCAAGCGGTTCTCCGGGAAAGAAAGCAGAATCTAATATTTGCGCGATCGCATAAGGACAGGTTTGGGGGAAATCTTCGTAATTCAAAGGGGTTTCGCGAACGGCTAAGTCTAGCGCATCTTGATATGCTTTTTCTAAGCTTTCCGGCAAATAGGGTTTTAAACTAGGACTTTCTTCCAAAAGTTCTAGAATTCGCCGACGCTGTTCTCGAAGAGTTGCAAACCAGCTTTTAGAACGATGACTGGACTGAAAATGCCATTTCAGAAGATGTCCTAATAAAATTCCTAAGCGGTTTCTCAACTCCTGTCTTTGTTGTTTGCCCAATGACTCAACTTCCTCTACCAAATTTGAGATATCTAAGCCATCCCACTTTCCTTCCTTAAGGAATTTAGCTTGTTCAATAGTCCAGGCATAAAAGTCTACTTCGTAGAGCTTAGTAAATTTAGACATTGCTGTATTAAGCCAAAGCGTATTGAAATCTCAGTTTGACAGATATTTCACTCAAAACTTACTGAATTCTATTTTAGATAACTATAGCCATAAAGATTAGGAGAATAATCGGACAGTTTCCCCAAAGGGAAATGCTTCTAGTGCTAACCCGCCAGGTGTGACCACCCAGAGAACAGGAATTTCTGGGGGAGTTGAGGGAAAATCACCATAACCATCGGTGAGATAAACGCAGATTTGGGTAGAATGCCAATCGAGTTGGGCGTTGACTTTTTCAAAGAAGGGAATAAAGGACGTTCCGCCGCCGCCAACAGGTTGAGGAATTGTGGTTTCGCCTTCTAGAGAATAAGGACCATAAGCTTCGGCATCTGCATAGTAGAGTTCGCATTTCAGGTGAGGATAGGACTGGAGAATACCGCGAACTTCACTTAAAAATAGTTGCATTTGAGTGTCGCAAATTGAGCCGCTAGTATCCACTGCAACAAATACTTGCACAGTTTCGCCTTCTAATGCTTCTAAATATAAGCCTCTGCCGATGAAACGACGGTCAAACCCCATAAAATCATTGGGCGTTTTCACCAGATAGCGCCAGAGATAGGAACGCCAGTCGAGTTGGGCTTGGGTGAGGCTTCCGAGTTCTCGCCACAAGCCTGCGGGGATGTTACCTTGTTGGCTAGCACGAGCGATCGCGATCGCTCTTTGGACTGCATTGCGCCAATAGGTTTCCAGCACCTGTCGGCTAGACTCGCTGAGGCTATCGTCAGGCGGCATATCGAGTAAGTCACAAGCGCCTTCATCGAGAACATAGCGTTCGGCGTGGGGGAGTAAAATTTCGTAGACTTCTTCAACGCTGAGATGCTCTAATTCAGGATCGCGGATGGTTCCTTCTGGCAATTCAAAACACTGCTGTTCGACAATTGCACCATTGACGACAATATCCGCAGCAATATTCCATAATAGGGGTTCCCGCGTGCCTCGGCGCACCCCATGCAGCAAAGCGGCGTGCAAAACTTCGTGGAGTAACACCCCATCCACCTGCGGAGAAGACAAGGAACGCACAAACTCAGGATTAAAATAAATATTCTTCCCATCCGTTGCGGCTGTGGGGTGAGTCTGCGTGGTGTGGAAATTGGTAAATAGGGCTAAGGTGGCAAAAAAAGGACACCTCATCCGCACCCGCAACACCGATGCGCTGAGAATCTTTTCAATATCCGCTGCCAAACTCATAGCGCTACTAAGCCTTGAAAATCCTTGAGGAAACCTTGCAGGCGGGTATCTTTTTGAACCAGTTGCGCCAATGCACCCATTTGCCCCTTGGTTCGCAGGCTGCGGAATAAATCAACCGCAAACAGTTGTATCCATTCAGCAGTTGCTACATCACTCAACCAGGTAAAGGCATTGTAGCCTTGGGTGGC
>JAAHGE010000126.1 GCA_010672635.1 Desertifilum sp. SIO1I2
CCTTTACGGTCGCTATTGGGGTAGTTTCCAAGAAATCGACTGCTTGCATTTTAACGCCTGCTATTACACCCCGATTGAATGGGGGATTGCCAATGGCATTCAAATCTTCGATCCGGGTGCAGGGGGACGCCATAAAAAACGGCGAGGGTTCCCCGCCTTACCGCACTATAGCTTGCACCGTTTCTACAATCCCCGCTTAATGCAGATTCTCCGAAACCACATCCACGACATTAATCGTCTAGAACAGCAACAGATGGATGCGATTAATGCTGAATTACCGTTTAAAATAACTCATCCTGCTTAGAGGTTGAGATCCGCATCGCCCTAGCCAAGAGAGGGCGATTTTCGATCTTGAATGCAATTTTTGATTGCCTCAACCCCCTTTAGCGGAACGAATTGCTAGATTAAACCTTTATGCCTTGCGATGGACGAGCGATCGCTAGACCGCATGGTATATCTAGCTACTTAGAATGGTGATGTTGTACTCTATGCCTGAAATTGACCATCCTCAGCCTGATTTAGCTCTGGATATCCAGGCGCTGCAAATCATCGAGAGTAGCGATGACTGTATCAAGGTGTTGGATTTGGGGGGGCGAATTCTGTTCATCAATCGAGGGGGACAAGCGCTTCTGGGTATCGAAGAGATCGCGCCCTTCCTCAACACCTCCTGGATAGAATTTTGGCAACAAGGGGATCGGCAGACGGGTATGGAGGCGATCGCCCGCGCTAGGGCAGGTGAGGTTTCCACCTTTCAAGGCTATTGTCCGACATTGAACGGCGAACCCAGATGGTGGGATCACAAAATCAGCCCTCTGCGAGGAGCAGATGGGCAAGTTGAACGGCTGCTGTGTATCTCGCGCAATATCACCGAACGCAGGCAGATTGAAGATCGACGCCAACAAGCAGAGCAGAAATCGCGGGAGTCGGAAGAGCGGTATCGAGCCATTGTCAATCAAGCCGTAACAGGCGTAGCCTGTGTCGAACTCGATGGCAAATTCACGCTCGTCAATCAGAAATACTGCGATATTACTGGATACTCAGCCGATGAACTGTACGAGTTCCGAATGCAGGACATTACCCATTCTGAAGACTTGCCCCGTAATGTTGAACTGTTTCATCGGATGCGGGCAGAAGGTACGCCATTTGAAATTGAGAAACGCTACATTCGCAAGGATGGCTCGATTGTCTGGGTCAATAATAGCGTCTATGCGATCCGCGATCGCGATGGCAAACCGCAATCAGCAGTTGCGATCGTGTTAGATATCACCCAGCGCAAACAAGCAGAATTGAGTGCTGAATTGCTCGCGACGATTACTCAAGATTTGGCTGAAGCAACCTCTATCGAAGACATTATCCAAACGATTGGCAAACGGTTAAACCAATATCTGCAAACATCCATTTGTGCCTTCATCGAAATTAATGCGAGCAAAGAGGTTGCGGTAATTCGTCACAGTTGGCACCAAAAGGAGGTACCCAGTTTAGTCGGGGTCGATCGTCTGCCAGAATTTGTCACCGATGAATTTTTCCAAATGGCTAAAGCTGGACGATCCATCATTGTTCGAGATGTCACAACCGATCCACGGATCGCCAATCCAGAGCAACTTGCCCGCCTCAAAATTGGTTCGTTTATTCACGTTCCCCTAATTAGGAACAATGAATGGAAGTTTAGCCTGGGGATTTATCATCAAACGCCTTACAACTGGTGCAGCGATCGAATGAGTTTGATCTCCGAATTGGCAAACCGAGTTTGGGCGAAACTGGAACGAACCCGGATTGAGATTGCCCTGCGCCAGAATCAGGAAATGTTTTCGGCATTGGTAGAGGATGCCCCCTTTGGGGTATACATGATTGATGCCGAGTTTCGCATCCGGCAGGCTAACCAAACAGCCGTCAAGGTCTTTAACATTCAGCCGTTGATTGGGCGCGATCTAGCCGAGGCTCTCAGAATCATCTGGCGAGAACCCTTTGCGACCGAAGTCATTCATTGTTTCCGCCACACGCTTGCTACGGGTAAGTTTTACCACTCGCCGCCGACTGTTGAACCCCGTGCCGATATTGAAGAAATTCAGTCATACGATTGGCAACTCCACCGCATCACCTTACCGGATGGCAGCTACGGTGTAGTCTGTTACTTCTATGACCTCTCGGAACTCAAACGAGCCGAAGAGATGATGCGTCGAAATGGCGATCGCGATGCGTTTCTCGTCGCCCTCAATGATGCGCTGCGTCCGTTGAATGACCCAATCGAAATTCTCGCAACGGCCAATCGGGTGCTGGGCGAACAGTTGGGAGTTAATCGGGTGACGTACTTTGAGGTAAGAGGCGCAGATTATTTCCTGGAACAGAATTATGTCAGCGGCGCACAATCTCTGCGGGGAGGCTACCCGATCGAGTCCTTTGGCGCGCAATTACTAGCAACTTACCGTAGCGGTATGACTGCTACCGCAACGAATGTGACCGCAGATCCCAATTTATCTGCGGCCCAGCAATTGGCTTATGCTGACACCCAGATTGCTGCTTATATTGGCGTCCCCCTGGTGAAACAGGGCGAGTTTGTGGCAGGATTGGCGGTTCACTCTGCCACACCCCGACGTTGGACAGTCGATGAAATTGCGCTGACAGAAGAAGTCGCCGAACGCACCTGGGCCGCCGTTGAACGCGCCCGCGCTGAAGCTGCCCTGCGTGCATCGGAAGCAAAATATCGCGGGTTGTTCGAGTCTTTGGACGAAGGATACTTTCTGGCGGATGTAATTTTCGATGACAACGACCAACCCATAGACATCTTTTACCTGGAGGCAAATCCAGCAGCAACCCGCATGGTTGGGCAAGATTTGACCGGACGGCGGTTGAGGGAAATTGACCCCAATCATGAAGCGCACTGGTCTGAAAGCTTGGGTCGCGTTGCTCAAACAGGCATAGGCGAACGATTGGAACAATACGCCGAGCTGAACCAGAAATGGTATGACTTTTACGTGTTTAAAGTTGGCGATGAGCATAGCCGTCGCGTTTCCGTAGTTTTTAAAGACATCACCGAACGCAAACGCCGCGAGGCCCATGCAGCCTTCCTCGCTGAGATTAGTGAGGAGTTCGAGCGTTTTTCGACTGCCAATGAAATTATGCAAACGGTTGGGGCGAAGATTGGGGCCTATTTGCAGATTACGACCTGCAACTTCACCGATGTTGATGAAGCCCGCGATCGCGTCACAGTCCATCACGGCTGGAGCAGTCCAGAGGTGCCCAGTACCGTGGGAACGTTTCGCCTATCTCAATACTTAAGCAAAGAGTTTGAGCGGGCAAGTCGGGCTGGAGAAACGGTTGTCATTTGCAATACACAAGATGACCCGCGCACCGATGCCGCAGGCTATGCGGCACTCAATATGTATTCGTTTGTCGCGGTTCCGTTTCACCGCAATGGTAAGTGGACCCATTACATCGCCATTTGTGACTCGCAACCCCGCGACTGGTGTGACAATGAGATCCAACTGATTGAAGAAATCTCAAACCGCATCTTCCCGCGTCTGGAACGTGCCCGTACCGAAGCCGCCCTGCGCCAAAGTGAGGAGCGGTTTCGCACTGTCACTGCTACAGTTCCACAACTGATTTGGACGGCAACGCCTGACGGTCGTGTGGACTATATGAGCGACCAATGGGCAGACTATGTGGGGCTTCCGCCAGAGCAACTTCACGGCTGGAGTTGGCAACAAGTAACACACCCGGAGGATCTGCCCAATACCCTACGGGACTGGCAGCATTGTCTTCAATCGGGCGATCTGCTAGAAATTCAACATCGGTTTCGCCATCGCACCGGGGAATGGCGCTGGCAGTTGGTGCGGGGTGTCCCCATTAAAGATGCAGTGGGTAATGTGAGGCAATGGGTTGGCACCTGCACCGACATTCAGGGCGAGGTTGATATTAAAGAAGCATTGCGCGAGTCAGAGGCAAAATATCGTTCGTTGTTCGATTCCATCGATGAAGGCTTTTGCATTATTGAGGTTTTGTTTGATGTCACCGGAAATGCATTTGACTACCGCTTTTTGGAAGCGAATGCAGCCTTTGAGAAACAGACAGGACTGGTGGATGCGATCGGCAAAACCATGCGCGAATTTGCACCCCAGATGGAGACGCACTGGTTTGAGATTTACGGCAGAATTGCGCTAACAGGGATACCAGAGCGGTTTGAAAACATGGCTCAGGAATTGGGGCGGTTTTACGATGTTTACGCCTTCCGGATGGGCGAGCCACAGGAACGCAAGGTGGCCGTTCTCTTCAACGATATCAGCGATCGCAAGCGCATCGAAGCCGAACGCAAACGGGCAGAACAGGACTTGCGGGAAAGCGAGGAGTGGGCGCGGATCGCCATTCAGGTAGCCCGATTAGGTGGGTGGCGGCTGCATTTGGATACCAGCCTGGTTGAGATGGACGAGCGAATGCGGGAAATTTGGGGAGAGCCAAAGGATGCGGTGATGGTTCCTTTAGAGCAGGTATTGGCGCGGATACACCCGGACGATCGCCAACGCGTCGCTGTTGCGGTGAATGCGGCGATCGCGCCTAAGTCTACTGGAACTTACGAAATTGAGTATCGAATTGCTTGGGATGATGGAACCGAACGATGGGTGTTAGCCAAGGGACAAGCCCAATTTATAGGAGAGGGAGAGTCTCGCCGAACGGTTGATTTTTTTGGTACATTGCTCGATATTACCGATCGCAAACAGTCAGAAGTTGAACGGGAACGACTGCTAAAGCGGGAGCAAGCGGCACGGGAAGAAGCCGAACGCGCTAACCGCATCAAGGATGAGTTTTTAGCGGTGTTATCTCATGAGTTGCGATCGCCTCTTAATCCCATTCTGGGTTGGTCGAAGCTGCTCCGGGGAGGGAAGTTAGATCGAGCAAAGACAGCACAGGCGTTAGCCACGATCGAACGCAATGCTAAATTGCAATCGGAACTGATTGAAGACCTGCTAGATGTCTCGCGAATTCTGCGCGGTAAACTGAGTCTTAATATTGCTCCGGTCAATCTTGCGCTCAAGATTCAAGGGGCAATGGAAACGGTACGATTGGCGGCAGAAGCTAAGAATATCCACATAGAAGCAAGCTTTGCAGAGGATGTGGGTTTGGTTTGGGGGGATTCGGTTCGATTGCAGCAAGCGATCTGGAATCTTCTCTCTAATGCTGTGAAGTTCACGCCCCCAAGAGGGCGGGTCGATATCCAACTCCAACGGGTTGATTCCTGCGCTCAGATTGTCGTGAGCGATACGGGACAGGGGATTCAACCGGATTTTCTACCCTATGTGTTTGATTACTTCCGTCAAGCCGATGGCACAACCACCCGGAAGTTTGGCGGACTGGGGTTAGGGTTGGCGATCGTGCGTCATTTGGTGGAACTGCATGGCGGAACGGTGAGAGCCGACAGCTTAGGGGAGGGTCAAGGCGCAACCTTCACCGTTCGGCTCCCGCTGTTGCACGCTCCATTACAAGCAAGCCCGGATAAGCGTCCGCCCCAACAGTCCCTCGACTTAAGCGGTATCAAAATTTTGGTAGTGGACGATCAACTCGATACGCGAGAATTGGTGGCATTTGTCTTAGAACAGCACGGCGCGCAGGCGATCGCGGCGGCTTCTGCTCGTGAAGCCTTGCTGGTGTTGTCTCAAACCCAGCCAGATGTGCTATTGAGTGATATTGGGATGCCAGAGATGGATGGTTATCTGCTGATCGAGCAGGTGAGAGCGTTACCCCCCGATCGCGGGGGACAAATTCCGGCGATCGCCCTAACGGCCTATGCTGGAGATACCAATCAACAACAGGTGATTGCCGCAGGCTTCCAAAAGCACATCTCGAAACCGATTGAGCCAGAGAAGTTGGTGCAAGCGATCGTTGATTTAATGGGTTCGACTTAGAGTATGGCTTACTGAGGGTTTTGCGGGGGTGGGGGACAGGTGCGGTTTTGCCAGTCGCATTGGTAGACGTGGGGGGCTTGCCAACTCAGGGGAATTTCCAGTAAGTCTCGCGATCCGGTAAACCCTTGTCCGATGAATAACAGCAGGGCAAAACAGTTGAGGATAATGTGAGTCAGTCGCCAGCGTTGCGATCGGTCTTGATAAATGTCTTGGGCGATCGCCACGGAAAAGACCATTAACAAAGCGGCGGTCATTCCATAATAGAAATGGGAAATAAACCACTCGTCATCCCGGCGAAAGACGCCATCTTGCAAGCCTAAAACGACTAAGCCTGCGCCAGTGAGGGTTGCAAAAACAGCCCGCCAAATTTTCGGTCTAGCTTGATACAAAAAGACGAATGAGGCGATGGTCGCAGCAAAGATGAATACAATAAAAATGCCTGAAAACAGATTATCTCCGGCAAAGGGGTTGCGTTTGACAAAAATGGAATAAGCGAAAGCAATGAGGGTAATGCCAATGACCGATCCAGTCAGCCATTGTCCCACTCGATAATGTTCGGGCCCCACAATGGGGGGAATTTTGCTTTTTTCGCCCGCTTGGGTTTCAAGTCGGCGCTGGCGGGTTCGCCAAGCTTGATACAGGGTAATTCCCAGGATCGGAAAGACAACCGTAACGGCGATCGCAGGATGGATGAGCGCTAGGATATCTTGAGTTTCCATACCCCAATTTTTGAGTAAATATCAACGGATGGAGAGAGTAGAAAGACAGCGTTAGGTTGAAATCCAAAACCTCACATAACCCTGGGTGCTGTTGGGTTGTGCAAGGCTCACCCTAAGCTACCATAGCAGGGGACGATCGAGCGGCTTTGTCAGTCAATCAGGCTTTCTACTCTCTTAATGTACTGTACCGATTAATTATTCTGAGTGCGTTGCATTCTGGCACTCAGCGGCGCATATCCAAAGGTGGCATTAAATTGACGACACCACACCACCACCGATTGATAATTGCTTAAATTCACGTTGGCTGGAATTTCATAGCGCTGCATTCCATTGACTTTTTGCAGGTCGCCTAAGCTAATATAGTCCCCAGATTCGTAACGTTCTGGTTTGCTAGAACGATGCAACAAGACAAATAAATCTGGGCCTGGATCGGTTTTAAAGTTGCTGTCAAACTCTAGATAGCGCTTGCCATTAACGGTCACGATTTTTGCCATACCTTGAGTGGGATGTTCGGCGGCAACAAACATTCCAGAAGGTTGCGGCATTTGGGCAATTTGTCCAGTGACTGCCGGTAGTGCCAAAGCTCCGGGTACAGAACTGAAACCTAATAGGGCTGCTAAACTTAAGAGGGGTAGGCGATGCATATTTGTTGTTCTTAACACTACCCATAAGCGTAAGGAAAATCCCCAAGCGCTGAATGAGAGTTTGCTGAAAAGTTGATGGGTAAATCCCTAGGGTTTGCTAAGAATATCCTGAATGCGATCGCGCTAACCTGTAGTAACCCCATAGGACTGATTGAACGTTAGGGAACTCTAAATTGCGATCGCCCTATTGTCTACCGATAGTTAAAAACTGAGTAAGACCTGAGAAACCCGGTTTTTGGCACCATCTAATGGGGTGGGCAGACGTTGCTCGCTGAAAAGGGTACAAGATTGGAGTTATCAAACAACAATTCTAGAAAACTAATGCAGACTCAGTAGATTATCGATTGCGGAGAAAATTATGAAACCGTTATTTGCAATCCTAGCAACTGGAAGCCTTTTGGGACTGGTTGCCGTTGGGGGATTCTCATTCATCCCAATGCCTCTGTTATCGGATGATTCAACATCCATTTTTATAAAAACGACAGATACAACTCCCCGCCAAGCCTACAATCCGATTGATTTAGAAGAAATTAACGCCCAATTAACCGGAAACGATCCAGAAGCCGTTGCCCTGTCTGCCTTTGGTATCAGCGAACCGCAAGAAGGCAACTTTGAGGAAAACGTACAAGTCGAGTCACCTTCCAATCAGCGCAAAATTGTCACCATTACCCAACTGGGGTTAGCCGATGACTCCGTGCGAGGAATGCGCTACCGGGTTGAACTCGAACCCACCGCCAACCAATGGCGCGTCGTTTGGGCGGGAAGACAACAACGCTGTCAGCCGCAACGGGGTTCCCAAGAGTGGACAACCGAACTGTGTTTGTAAATTCCTCCGCTTTTTGGAGGCGTCGCGCCTGTTACGCAACTCGCCTCCCACAGAAAGAGCAAAGCAACTGTTCAGTTTCCTTATGTGACAGTTTGGGTTGTCGTAGCGATACGACTGACGCGGCTGGGAAAACTTTCAAGTACGAAATTTGGGAATGACCTGCTTGTACAGTTGTTCTGAGAGTATTGCAGGGTTTTCTGTGATTGAGAAGCTGTCACTGTTGAATTGAACGTAACTACAGAATTACTACCAAAAGTAGTAGCGATATCTCTACACGTCGATCAACATAAGGAAGATAACTAATTGATTCATATAGCGGAAGAGTAAGAGGCAATCATATGCCCTTACAAAGCAAGAACGGATTATGAGGAATTCACAACACAATCCTGGCATGACCTTGGCGTTTGGAGTAGCAGGCGAAATTGTGATTGGAGCAATATTGAACAACATTGCTTTAGGAATAGTAATTGATCTTGCGATCGCCATTGCAATTAATGCGCGAGTTGCTGGCAGTAGACGCTGAATACTTATGACACGCCGCAGAAAGAAACGAAGGTATATCGACCGTAAGAATTATGGTTAAAAAACTCAGTTCACGGAATTCTTTGATTGCGGCGTTTGCAGGGGTCAGTCTCATTATTGTGGCTGAATATGGTGCCCGGCGTTTTGTCGCTCCCTTGCTCCCGACACTGGCAGCAGCGCAGGTCAACGATATGCTGGCCTTCATCCTGTGTTATTCTCCGCTCGTATGGTTCTCAGTATCCCCAACACAGCGCAATCTGAGATCTGTGTGTCAGATAATCCGCACGATTTTGGCACGAGTAAAAACCTGGCTGCCCTGGGTGGGCGCGATCGCCATCCTGACTACAATCAGTCTCCTCGCTCCACTTGACCAATGGCTCTGGGGGCAAATACAACTTCCTGCTTGGCAAAGCCCCGCATTGGGACTGCTGCTGTTTCCTCAACTTGCGCCAGTGCTGGTTGTTATCACTCTGCTACTGGTAAACGGGATATTCGTGCCCCTTGTCGAAGAATGGCTATGGCGTGGTTTGATTCAACCGCGTTTTGTTGGGCGGCTCGGTTTGTCTTTTGGGGTATTGCTCGCAGCTTTCCTATTTTCACTCAAGCACATGATTGTCGATGCATCGTTAGGGCGATTATTGACCCTGACTGGTTTTGGCATAATAGTTGGCACGATCGCGCATCGGGAAGGCTGGCAGAGCGCGGCTCTGGCTCATGTAGTGGTAAACAGCATCGCAAGCATCATTGCTTTACTTGCGTCCATGCAAATATCTCTAAGGGCAAGTGCCGATCTTGTAAGGTGGATTCCTAAAAGTGGCTTCTAATACTTCACCAATAAATTTTTGAGAGCGTAACCGCACATGGAAATTCTGAGCAAGCGATCGCGGTCTAACAACGCCTATGAACGCCGCCTGCTAAGAGACTTTTGTTGCGGCCCTTGAGGATATCTGCGTTGGTTGATGGGCACCGTTAGACAGATTCTTTCACATACCATAAATAATATTATGCATAACACACTTTTCCTATCACGAAGTCTATGAACAAGATGAATCTGGGTCTCGGTATCGGCTTAGGCGTAGGTATCGGAACCGCTATAGGTGTAGCAACGGACAACATCGGTATTGGACTTGGTGTAGGGATTGCAATCGGTGTTGCGATCGGTCTTCAAGCTGGTAATGGTGACAAATAGATAGGTGCCATGCACCCACTTCAAGAAACCCTGGGCTACGAAGGATGGGGGGTTGGGAGTTCTGGGTGAGGAGTGCGATCGCCCGCGTACACTGATACCTCTTTAAGCACTCAAAAAATTCGTCCAGAAGCTTAATTTTCTCAATTTTGGCAAGCGATATACTTTGGGAGATGATTGACTGTCCTTCGTCGAGGGGAGTTTAATGATCCATCTCGATCAATTGATTGCCACATTGATGCAGGTGGTAATCGAAAATGCAGGAGCCGAAACTGGCACTCTGATTCTCCTGGAAGAGAATCAACTTACTGTAGTCGCTCAATGCAGCGGAAATAAACCGTGTGACCTGGAAAAAATTGCTGTTGCCGACTGTGCAACAATTCCTGTCTCCGTCATTCGCTCGGTAGAACGCACTCAAGAA
>JAAHGE010000127.1 GCA_010672635.1 Desertifilum sp. SIO1I2
TAAGCCTCCTAATTTACGGTTAGGGGGCTTTTATATTGAAAACGATGGACTTTAATAACGTCCAGCCGTTGCCTTCAGCCTTTAAGAGGGTGCTAAACGCTTCCGTAAAGACTCGGAACGCTTTTTAGCAGTTGCGTTATCCGGGCTAACTTTGAGGGCGGCTTCGTAGGCTTCTAAGGCTTGTGAAGTCAGGCGCTTTTGTTCGTAAGCGTAACCCAGGTTATTGTAAGCAACGGGATAATTTTCATTCAGCTTCAGAGCTTCTTTATACTGGCGAATGGCGAGATCGTACTGTTCTTGGGCAGCGTAGGCAAAACCGAGGGCGTTATAAACTAAAGCAGCTTCTTCGGATGGTAACTCTTCGGCTTTCAGGGCTTTTTGAAAAGGGGGGACTGCTTGAGAAAAGAGTTTTTTATCGGTATAAATACAGCCTAGCTCGTAATATTCTTGAGCGGTGCCTTTTTCCTTCCTCAGCTTTTGTTGCAGGCGCGATAGGGTGGTTTCAATTTTACGAGTTCTGAGAATTTGGCGAATAATCAGCCACGTTGCAATACCGAGCAATCCTAATAACAGGGAAAGATAAAGAATGGGCAGTTGAGCGTCCATGTTTGTTTATATTAAACTGCAAATTCTTCTTAATTTTACTGGGGCAGGGGCAATCCCCAAAATTGGGCGCGTTCTGTTAGCCAGCCTTCGCTTCTCCATTGTCCGATCGCCTGGTTGACTCTGCGGCGAAAGGCGTCGTGCTGAAGTCCCCGTGGCATGGCGATCGCCAACGCATCGGCAGAAATCAAAAACGGCAATAGGCGATACTGGGGATATTGCTGCACCCAGCCGGTTAAAACGCTAGCATCTGCTGCAAAGGTTGCTGCTTCTCCGGCTTCCAACAGGGCTAAACCCTCTTGGTAGGAGTCTACCCCCACCAGATTGGCATTGGGGATAAAATAGCGCACGTAAGCAATGGTTGTAGAATCGTTTAGAACCGCAATTTTCTGCTGACGGATGGTCTCTAGGCTATCAATGGCAGGCTGTCGGGTGACAAAGGCGGTGCCGTCGATATAATAGGGCGTGCTAAAGTCTACCAGGCGCGATCGCGAACCCGTCACGCTCAGTCGCGCGATCGCTAGATCGACTCGTCCTTCAGTAACCGCCGCCAGTCGCTCTTGATTGTTGATAGGTTGCCAACGAATGGCATTGCGATCGCCTAAAATTTCGGCGGCGAGTCGTTGGGCAATTTCGATTTCTAGTCCCTGCAAGTTATCTTGGCTATCCCGAAACCCTAACGGACGCAAATTATCTTTAACGCCAACGGTTAAATAGCCGCGCTGCTGAATCCTTTGGAGTTGGGCGCTTGCCACAATTCTCTGGCGGGTTGTCGCCAAGCCAGGAACCGCTAACAGACCAAAACACAAAAGGAAGTGTAAAGTCTGAAGTTTGAAAAAAGCCGCTTTCCAGGGTCGATTTTTCATGCTCCAGCCTTCCACACTTCACACCCTATTTAGCTTGAACGGCGGCTTCGACAACTTTGGCAAAGCTGGTGGGGTCGAGAATTGCCATTTGAGCGAGAACCTTGCGGTTTAGACCAATATTGGCTTTTTTGAGTTTCCCAATTAATTGAGAATAGCTAATTCCTTCTTGACGAGCTGCCGCATTCAGGCGGACGATCCACAGGCGACGGAAATCGCGTTTGCGTTTTTTGCGATCGCGATAGGCACTCCGCAGCGCCTTCATCACCTGTTGGTTAGCCGTGCGGAACAGCTTAGAGTGCGATCCGCGAAATCCCTTGGCAAGCTTTAAAATCTTTTTGCGGCGCTTGCGAGCCACATTCCCGCGTTTAACTCTCATGATTCAATATCCTTAAGGTTTGGAGAACTGGCGATCGGCTTCAAGATCGCTTACAAATAAGGAAGCATCAAGCGCACGTTCTCTGCATCGCGCTCGTGAACTTCTGCCATGTTAGACAGGCGGCGTTTTCTTTCAGAACTTTTATGGTGTAAAAGGTGATTTTTGAACGCTTTGCGGCGAACAATTTTGCCACTGCCCGTTGCTCGAAACCGCTTGGCAGCAGCGCGGCGAGTTTTTAGTTTTGGCATCTGTTTAGGTGAATTCGACACAATCCATAATCTTACCATTTTGTCGAGATTTCGGCAAAACTCGCGATGGAAGTCCGGTTAAGTTTCGCGATCTTCCTCGCTACAGTTTTGTTCTTTTATCCATTCAGCAGGCGGACGTTCGTCGCTCCAAGCCCACCAGGCGGTTTCGCACTGACAGCGGTAAAATTCTTGCCATTTACGCCGCCGATCTTCGGTATAAACAGGCGATCGCCGATTGATCCAAACGTTAGTGGCTGCCATTGGCGTCGAATGACAGCGAGGACAACAAAAGTTGAAGGCATGAGTCGCACCTAAAGTCCAAGCAGGCGGGGTTGGATCGAAAGCTTCCATAGATGTATCAAAAAAGTGAGTAAAACGGAATCAAAACACAAAGACAACAAACGATTCAACTAAATAGGGTTTAATAAGGATGTTATGCGAAACCTACAATCCTCAAGGCTGAATCCGGAACCGAGAATTTACTCGCCCGGAGGAATAAGTTCTGAAATCGCAGTTGAGGATGCCTGTATTGTAGGGTGCTGATTGGTGAATAGCGCATTCATCGGCGAATCTGGCCCGCAAAACCTGAATGCGATCGCGCCCTTATCCTTCTGGGAATCGCACTCGTATGGGAGAAAGTGGATGGACTGGAGATTAAACATTGTTTCCTTATTAGGAATTATTGGACTATGTATTGTCGCTTGGCTGGGATCGGAGAATAAGCGAATTATTCCCTGGAAAGTGATTATTTTCGGCATTAGCATACAACTGTTGATAGGTTTGTTGGTCTTTGTTTTACCCACCCGCGATCTGATCGCCGGATTAAATAATCTGCTCAACGCTGTATTAGACGCCTCAGAAGCGGGCGCGCGGTTCTTGTTTACCGATTTGTTTGTGCCGAACCCCAACGCCCCGGTTGCTGGTTTGGGAACGGCCGGGCGGTGGATTAGCCGCACCCTAAGCGATCCCTACGTCCCGCTTCCGGGCGAACGTTTGGGGGCAGGCAATCTCAATCCAGGCTATATCTTCGCCTTCCGCGCCCTTCCCCAGGTAATCTTCTTCTCCGGATTAATCAGCTTGTTATATCGCCTCAATATCATTCAGCCAATTGTTAAAATTTTTGCCCAAGTCTTTCGGCAGCTCATGAACATCAGCGGGGCAGAATCCTTAGCCGGGGCTGCCAATATCTTTGTGGGCATTGAAAGCGCGATCGCCGTTAAACCCTTCTTAATGGAAATGAGCCGCAGCGAACTCTGTGCCATTCTCACCAGTTGTTTTGGTTCGATCGCCTCAACCGTATTAGCGTTGTATGCCGGATTACTGCGTCCCGTCTTTCCAGCGATTACCGGACACCTCGTCTCTGCTTCCATTATGACGATTCCGGCTTGTTTCGTCATTTCCAAACTCCTAGTTCCCGAAACCACCGTCCCCAAAACATTAGGGAAAGTTCCAGAAGAAGAAATGGACCCCGTAATGGTGCGCCCTAGTCCCGTGGATAGCTTAATTATCGGAGCGCTAGATGGTGTCAAGATGGCTGTTGGCATTGCAGCGGTACTCATTGCCATTCTGGGCGTCGTCGCGCTGGTTGACATCTTTTTCAATAACCTATCCGCTTGGATTACTGGCACCTTCAGCGGTACCGGCGAAACCTCTCTACTGGTGCAATTTTTTAGTGCCCCGTTAAGTAACTTCCTAGGTGTTCTGTTTCTACCGCTCACCTTCCTCACCGGCGTGTCCTTAGAATGGCAGGAACTGTGGCAATCTTCCGTAATTATTGGACGGCGGCTGCTCGAAACCAACATTCCCCCCTACCTCACCTTAGCAAGACTGACCGAAAGCGGCGCATTAAGCGATCGCGCTTTGTTGATCGTTAGTTACGTGCTGTGCGGTTTTACCCATATTCCCTCCTACGGGATTTTCGTGGGCGGCTTATCCTCCTTGGTGCCCGAAAGACGTTCGGAAATTTCAGCACTAGGCTGGAAAGCGCTCTGGGCAGGAACCCTCGCCACATTAATGACAGGTTGCGTCGCCGGGTTATTTGACTTTGGCAATGCAGCCATTCTCGGTCGATAACATTTTGAGAGAGGTTTGTAGATGTATCCAAAAAAACTGTGGTTCGTTGGACTAGCGCTGATCGTAGCCCTAGCCATCGGGTTTTGGGGTCGCATTCCCGCCCTAACTGCCACTCCGCTCGGCGAACTAAGCGCCCAGGCTCAAACTCCCTCACCCGCGCCTCCCGTACAAACCACACCCCTCCCGCCACCGCCCCCCCCGCCAGCAGCCCCCCTATCTCCTCCCCCCTCTCCGAGTCCCTCTCCCAGTCCAACGCCTCAACCAACGCCCGAACCCACAGCAGCGGATGCGCTGTTAAGTACCCCGCCTTTGGATTTAGGCGGTAACTTTGAGGATAGCCGGGGACGCTTTCAGGTGGGGATTCTCTCCGGTTATAAGGTCGGCTCGGCGGGACGCTATCCTTTATTTGAGGCTCCCGATGGCAATCTTGCCTATACGGTGGTGGTTCGCCTCAGAGCAACCGAACAACCTTTAACCCCCAATGGGCTAGCGCAAATTGCGATTGAAACCTTCCAGCAGGGCGAAGGTTTCCAACCGGGAGAAATTTCCAGCGCCGCCTCTGGTGAAACGATTATCCCTTGGACGGGACAGTTAACTTTTGGCGCTCAAGCCCAATCTATGAGCGGGGCGATTGTCGCCAGCCAACCGCAAAGGGATGTCTTATTATTATTAATTGCAACAACGGAAGCCGGAGCCGAACAGCTACCGAGCGCGATCGCAGCTTTAGCTCCCACGTTGCAGTTACAGAACAATTAAGACGCCCTACGAGCATGGGGCGAAATTACCAACGGCGCGATTTTGCCCCCCCATCCCCCCATCTCCCCATTCCCCCATGAATCCCGATCCTGAAATTCGCCGCTTGTTAGACTTGATGCCCGCTTCTGGGCGGATGCTAACGCGCATTGTCAGCAAACCAGAACAGCCAAGCGCGATCGCAGCGCCGTTCCCCGTGCCCTGGAAACCGTATCGCCCGATTTATATCAATTTTGACCTGTGGCAGCGTTTATCCCGCCCGGAGCGCGATTTACTGCTGCTACAGGTGGTGAGTTGGGTGTGTGGGGTACGCTGGTTTAAGCCGGATATTTATCAAGGGTTAACCTTGGCGGGAGTTGCCGGAACGGTGGTGGAAGCTTTGCAAGGAGATGCGGTGGGGATTGTCGCCGCCGGGAGTTTGAGCGCGATCGCCGCTTGGCAGGTTTGGCGCAACAATCGGCAATTGCAGTTACACTTAGAAGCCGATGAAACAGCGTTGCGGGTAGCCGAGCGTCGCGGTTACTCGAAGGTGGATGCAGCAATGCACCTTTTATCGGCGATTGAAACAGCGGCGGCGATTGAGGGACGCCCCAGTTTAAGCTTTATCGAGTTGGTGCGATCGCAAAACCTCAGAGCGATCGCCAATTTATCCCCTGCGGGCATCCCCGAAACCCTGCGCCAGCAACGCTAGTTCCGTTCGGCTGAGGAGAACTTAGCCAGTCCGGGTTGAGTTAAGTTAGGCAGATACACGCTAAAGGTTGTCCATCCCGACTCGCTGCTCACGACAATCGAACCGTGCAGTTGTTCGACTAATTTTTGTACTAGGGAGAGTCCTAAGCCCGATCCGCCTTGCTTGCTACAATCGGCCCCGGCGACTCGATAAAATTTATCAAAAATATGAGGAAGCGCGGCTGAGGGGATCTCTGCACTATTGCTCACCCGAAATAGGGCGGCTTCTGTTTCAGCGGTGGTGGGAGAGGGCGGCAGATAGCAGACGTTTAATTGAATTTCGCCTTGCTGAGGGGTGTATTTACAGGCGTTATTCAGCAATTCTGCCAGGATGCGTTCTAGGCTATCAGGATCGGAAATCAAAGGGGGAAGGCTTCGATCCCAGTCGGCGCGGAAGTTGAGGTGCAATTCGCCGCTTCTTGATTGAAAGGGGGCGATCGCGCTGGGCAACCATTCCCCTAAATTCAGGCTCTGCAAAGAAATTCGATAGGTTTGAGACTCCAAGCGTTGCAAGTCTAGCAGGTTATTCACCAAGTTGATTTCTCTGGCACACTCGGCTTGCAGAATATTGAGATAGCGCTGCTTTTGCTCTGGAGTTGTGGCGAGAGCCAGCATTTTGATGGCAATCTTCATATTCGTTAGCGGCGTTCGCAAATCGTGAGAAACGCTGTTAATTAATTCATCTTTGAGAATATTGAGTTGCTGGAGTTCTTGAATTTTCTCTTGCAGTTGAGAGACGGTGGTTTGCTTGGCAAGGCGAGCAGTAATAGCAGCTTTTAACTCTTCCCAGGTAAACGGCTTGGTGATAAAGTCGTCTGCCCCTTTTTCCATCCCGGTGCGAAAATCGACTCGATTGGACTTTGCCGTTAAAAAGATAAAAGGAATCGTAGAAGTCCGAGGGTCGGCTCGCAAGGTATCGAGTACGGCATAACCATCGACACCAGCCATCATAATATCGCAGACGATCAGGTCTGGAGGTTGAACTTGAGCAATTTGGATTCCCAAAGAACCATTGACTGCACCGATCGCGTTGAAACCCTCATTCAATAAGAATTCTAGGATATTTCGGCGAACCGGATTTTCATCTTCAATCACCAGAATTTTAACCATCTACCGATCCCACTGACTCTAGGCTGGGTTTTGAGGAACTACAACCCTAGCTATGCTAGTCTGTAGCGAACCTAGGAGAACGATCGCTCCCATCGAGCTTTGCTCTTGCTTGAGTTGATTGTCTCAAGCGGTTCAAGATCGAGGGGTTGTATCTCTATATTCTGCGCTAAAGCGATCGCGCCCCTTTCCTATTGTTAAGCTAAAGCAATGCATGGTGCTGCCTGGATGCAGTAATCAAACGTCAGTCTCCCTCAAAAAAAGTAGATTTGATGAACGCTCATGCACAGGATTCACCCTGTCTTGGGGGCAAAAAGTGAACGTTAGAAATTCAAAAAAGATGGGGCAACAGGCAGAAAAAAGATTAGATCTCCTATTACTGTTGGGTGGGTTTTTATTAGGATTGAGCTTGCGCTTGATGGCATTGACGGCAAAGTCGCCGTGGACTGACGAGTTTTCGACAATGGCTTTTAGCTTGGGGCACGGCTTTACTTCAGTGCCTTTAGATCGAGCCATTTCGCTTTCAGCGCTGATGCAACCCTTGCAACCCGATCCAGCAACCCAAGCGAGCGATGTCGTCACTCGTCTCTTAAGCGAAAGCAATCATCCTCCTCTCTATTTTGTTTTAGCCCATTGGTGGATGCAAGCGTTCCCCCTAAAGGATAGAGATAGCTTGCTGATGGCGGCTCGTCTCTTACCTGCATTATTAGGGGCGCTATCCATTCCCGCAATGTTTGGTTTGGGGTGGTTGGCGTTTCGCTCTCAACTGGTAGCGCTGTTTTGTGCAATGGCGATCGCGCTTTCTCCCTACGCCATCTTCCTCGCCCAAGAAGCGCGACATTACACGCTGTCTATTCTGTTGGCGATCGCCTCCTTAGCTTGCCTCGCCTCTGCGGTGCGCCATCTCTACCGCCATCAACCTTTACCCCTAACTCTGGCGGGGGTTTGGGTGGCAGTTAACTGGATCGGCATTGCAACGCATTATTTCTTTTCTCTAACCCTAGCCGCCCAAGCAATGGCATTCGTTCCTCTAGTTTGGCAACAGCGTTCTAAGTGGCAATTGTCAGAGTTACAGCGATGGTTAGGCGTGGCGATCGCGTCTGGAGTCGGCGGGTTAATTTGGCTCCCCGTGTGGCGTAACGGCTTGGGAAGCGAATTAACCGCTTGGATCGCCCAAGATTCTCGCACGGGCTTTGAGTGGCTGCAACCGATTTTTCAGTTAATTGCGGCTTGGCTCACCACCATCTCGCTATTACCCGTGGAAGCCGATAACCCCGCAGTTGTCTTGGTTTCCGGCACGATCATGATTTCGTTCTTCTTGTGGTTGCTACCCATTCTTTTAGGGGCGCTCAAAATCTTATGGCGATCGTCCGCCACCCAGGGAATGACTCAACTCTTTGGCGGGTTTGTGCTGAGTGCGATCGCCCTATTTTTAGGGATTACCTATTTTTTCGGCATCGATTTAACACGCGGGGCGCGATACAATTTCGTCTACTTCCCCGGTGTAATCCTGTTAGTGGGTGCTTGTTTAGCCTTGTGCTGGAAACTGCCAAAACTCACTAGCCAGTGGTTCCGCCTCCCGCGTTGCAGAATGTCAGGCAAGCTGGTGGTTATCCTGGTGGGCGTCATGGGATTAGCCAGCAGCTTAACCGTAGCTGGCAATTTAGGCTATCAAAAATACTATCGCCCCGATCTATTCGTTCCGCAGATGGTGGCGGCGAGGGAAGCGGATGCAGCGATCCTAGTCGCAACAACTCATCGCACTCACGTTCAGGTGGGAGAAATGATGGGAATTGCCTGGGAAGTCGAACGCCAGCAGTTTTCCGAACCTCCTCAATTTCTCCTAGCGCGCGAAACCTCAGATCCTCAAGCCCCTCAGCAAGTGTTGCAGGATACCTTAACTCAGTTGCCCCGCCCCTTAGATTTGTGGTTGGTTAATTTTCGGGTTCCTGTAGAACTCGCCTCGCAAAATTGCGTTGTAGACTCCGCCATTGCAGCTTCTGTGGATGGGTATCAAACCCAGTTATATCGCTGTCGTTAATAGACAACTTACTTGATATCTCAGGAAGAGGCTGCAAGTCTCTTGAGCCTTGGCATGATGAATATCTTCATCTCCTGCGTCAACGCCAAAGCCGCTCTATTTCAAGATTTGGAAAGAAAATGGATGAGGAATTTTGGTTCATCAAATTGTGTCGTTTCTCTCTACTTTTCAAGCTACGAATAAATAACTTTGCTTATATTTTTATAGCGATCGCCAATCAATTTACCAGTCTGCTTAAGGATTAATGCCCACAGCCCAAAACCATGTTGAGTATACCTCTGGATATTTCGCTTAATCCACGATTGAGTCATTTAGCAGTCAAACAGTTGTGGGTAAAATTGCATCGTTTCAGGATTCGAGAGAACTTCAAATAAATCATCTACATCATAGAGAGCCATTTCTCGCAACATTATTAGTAATTGACCTTATAACAATACACAGAAGAACATCCTTGTAAGGATCTACAAAATCCAAATACTTTCAGCCCTTTTTACCAAGGTTTTATGTCTCTCCTGAAGCGAAGAAATATTCTAATCTGGGTAATCACAAATGCCTTTGGTAATATCAAACGATACCTTCTTATTGTTTTTTTCATAAACTTCCTTTTTCTTGTCAAATGAACTATTCTGAGCCTCAGAGTTTTTAGTGCCACTAATTAATGCTAAATTGCCCAACTTGTGCAGCCATTCAGCATGTTCCTTGTCTGTGAATCTCGCCCGCCAGTAATCATTAAGGCTGCGTTGAGGTAGAACATGTTCAATAGTAATTCGTCCGTGATAGGTTTTATAGACACTATCGTCTTGCATCTCCTGATCCATTCTTATGAGCACAGCTTTTAGAAAGTTTACTCTATTAGGAGAAGGTTCATAAATGTCCTCATCAAGAGAGGATATAAAGCCTTCATTGTCACCATGATCTTTAATAACGTCAATTATATCTTGAAACCTCTTACCAGTGTTAATAGCCACCAAAGCTGAGAAGCAGACCATTTCCCGCTTGCTTCTCACCTGTTTCTTAAACCACCCATGCATATAGCATTTCTCAAAAACTTGAACAAATTCCTTAAATTGTTTCTTGGCAATACTTTTGTCCTTATCCATTCTATTTATGAATGCCAATATTGGTGGTACCCACTCATCTGAAAGCCGGGATAATGAAGAAAATACTTTTAATAATCCTATGTCTTCAAACTCTAGATCTTTAATCTGCTGATAATTATCAGCAGCTTTAAGAAGATCAACAGTAAACTTTACTGCTTGATTTGAATACTCACTTCTCAAGATATCTGCATATTCATCTACAATATTCTATACAGCTCTATCTCTATCTTTCTTTTGAGACAGTCTATTAATCATTAAAAACTTATCCATGTTTTCAACACCAATAGTGTCTTCAATTTTGTCCCAATACTC
>JAAHGE010000128.1 GCA_010672635.1 Desertifilum sp. SIO1I2
TCAAGAAAGAATTGGGTTAAGAGATGGATGATGCACCTGTAGTGGGAGTCCAGAAAGTAAAGGACGCTGGGAACTGGGAGCAGCTATTACAAATTTTAATAATTTTTTAATTGAGCGGTTTCAGTAGTCCTCCTGATGTTCCCCGGAAGACATTGATTGATGCCTCCCTCATTAGATAGATGTTCGAGGCTCGGTATAAGATGTATCTTATGGCGGCACAAAGCACTCGGTTGCCAACGGGTACGTGCTATCAGTTGGCGGCTAGCATTCTAGGAGACAGCAATTTCCCCAGGCGACCTTCTAGAATCGAAGAGCAGTCTGGTCAGCGAGTTTTGTATGTTAACTTCTGTAGAAGTGCGCTGGTTTGTAGCAGGCAGCGTCCCAGAGAAGATTCAAGAATGGTTTTTAGCCCAAACGCAAATCGGTCAATTGAGTCCCAAGGAACAGCGACAAGATATTTATTTAGATTTAAGCGATCGCGAAGATTTGGGAATTAAACTGCGTCAAAGTAATTTAGAAGTAAAATGGCGCGAAACCCCGTTTGGTTCGCGCATCTGGGAAAATTTAGGAGAAGGTTATACCGAACGCTGGATCAAGTGGAGTTGTCCGGACCCCATTGTGCCAGAGTTTGCCCAACAGGCGATCGCCTCAAGTCGTTGGATCGCCATTGATAAGATTCGCTACCAGCGCCACTATCAGCAAGCTGAGGGAAAATGCGCCTTAGAGTTAAGTCAACTGCAACTCAAACAGCAAACCTGGTGGAGTTTTGCTGCTGAAGCGACGGGCGATCGCGATCGTTTAGAGATCCTCTTAGATCGAACCCTAACACAATTGTGTCAGCGCGATCGCCCTTGTCCCCAGTTTGAACTCGTTGCTTCCTACTCCTATCCGCATTTCTTAAGCGAACTTGAGATAGAACTAGCCCCAGGAATCCAAATCTAACGCCTTAGAACCGCCACGTTCTAATTGAGTTAAAATTTGCCCAAGTTGATACCACACTAAGCCACTAATAAATAGCGTTAGAGGCAGTGAAATGGCATAGGCGATCGCACCAGGGAAGCCAAACACCTCCAAACCAGCAGACAGAAATACACAAATTCCTGCCGAAATTCCCAGAAACGGTAAGAACAGATTAATGCCTCTCATATTCGCTAAAGTACGGGTAGAGCGGTTTTTAGACCATTCCTGAACCGACTGCTTCAGCGTGGCATCAAAGGCTAAACCAGAGGTAATTCCCGCCAGCAACCCGGCAATGAGTAAAAAGTAAGGTGGATCGATAAATCCAGGCACGCTAACACTCCTCGGAATTTATGCAACAATTTTTGCCTTAATCATCATGACTTGAAAGTGGCCATTGAGGGAATTAAAGCCGCCGCCCCTTCTCTAGAAAAGTTCGCCAATGCCCCCAACGCTACGTTAAACAGTTGCGAGGGTTCGATATCTTCTTTAATCAAGTTCCACAGGCGACGGACTTCTTCGGTATGCAGGCGATCGTCTTCGGTTAAGGCTAGCAATAATTGAGAGCGTAAGAACTTCCCTTCTTCAGACAGGAGATAATTTAAACCGAGTTGGGCAGTCGGTAGCAGATCGAACGAATGATCCGATCGGGCGATCGCAATCATATCTTCTAGCCGATCCCAGCGGAAGCGACCCCCTTTAAACAGCACCTCAATTAACCGCCGCCGCAGTCTTGGCGACTCGCCCGTCAAGAGGCGGCGAGACACGTAGGGGTAAGCCACATCGACAATCTTAAAATTCGGGTTCAGCGAGAGGGCAATCCCTTCTTGCGTCACCAAAGAACGGATAATTAAGGCAAACTTGGCCGGAACTCGGAACGGATACTCGTACATCAACTCCGAAAAGCGATCGGTAATCGTTTTGAAGTTAAAGTCGCGGACGCTCTCGCCCATCATGTCCCCTAAAACCGCCTCCAGAGCCGGAACAATAGGCATAATATCGGTTTCGGGGGTTAAAAAGCCTAATTGGACAAAATCGCCTGCAAGCTCCACGTAGTCCTTGTTAATCAGGTGGACGACAGCATCAACCAAGGTTTCTTTGGTGAGTTCGTCCAACTGATCCATCATCCCAAAGTCAATAAAAGCCATCCGTCCGCCTTGGAACCATTTGCCCGGACTGCGATCGCCATCAACCGGACATTGGGGAGGCAGAGCAAACAGGTTTCCGGGGTGCGGATCGGCGTGGAAAAATCCGTGTTCTAGCAGTTGTTGCAACCCGGCTGTCACGCCAATGGTAATTAGGGTATCGGTATCTAAGCCATTTTTCTCAATTTGTTGGGTATCGGTGAGCTTAAATCCGTGAATCCATTCTAGGGTCAGTACCCGTTTGGAGGAGTAACGCCAGTAAATGGCGGGAATTTTAATCAGGGGATGATCGCGAAAGTTGTTGGCGAATTTTTCGGCGTTGCGTCCTTCGTTGAGATAGTCGATTTCTTCAAAGAGTTTGGTGCCAAATTCATCGACAATTAAGGTCAGATCGTGGCCTAAATTTAGGGGCAGCCAAGGCGCTAGCCACCCCGCGCTCCACCGAATTAAGGCAAGATCCAAGGTAATAACCGGGATGAGGTTGGGCCGTTGGATTTTAACGGCAACTTCTTCGCCGCTATGCAGTCGCCCTTTATAAACTTGACCTAAGCTAGCAGCGGCAACGGGTTGGGGCGAGAGTTCGCGGTAAATAGCCTCAATGGGTTGCTGGAGTTCGGTTTCCAGAATGTTGAAGGCTTCGGTGGTGGAAAAGGGGGGAAGTTGGTCTTGCAGTTTGACCAGTTCTTCTAAAAAGTCCTTGCGGATCAGGTCGGGCCGGGTGGAAAGGGCTTGTCCGACTTTGATGTAGGTTGGACCTAAACGCGTGAGGAGGGTTCGGAGTTGGACGGCGCGTTTGAGTTTGTGGTTTTCGGTTTGGCCGGTCCATTGGTCGATTTGTAAACCGAGAATAAATCCAGCAAAGTACCAAACAGCGACGATGCTTCGCCAGAGGGTGAGCCAGGGGCGATACTTGTAGTATTGAGCGATCGCTTTTGCGTCATAAACCCTTAAATGCTGGAGTGGATGGTGCTTCACGCGATGATCTGCCTCTTTGACGAACAACTGACTATCGAAGCGATAAAATTTTGCATCTTGAAGGGATGCTAGACTGCTCGCCAGATGTTCTTAAAGCCCACGAAGCTGCTGTTTAATGCGGACGAAAACGATAATTTCAAGTTGGAGGAAAACAAGCTGCCATACGGCTTCAACTAACCGGGAGCAGAAATTTTTATCTTTTTCTTAACTATAGTATAAGAAACTACAACTTTTCTGGACAGAATATTAATGATTGTAAAGCTCCGCCGGGATCTGCTGAGTAGAGGGGTTGCCTCTACTCAGGTTCGGCGACGGTTTAGGCAAGCGTCAGGCTATCTTTTAAGCCGTAGGTGACTGCCAGTTGCTGTTCTTCGCTCAGGTCGGGAAACATCGGTAAAGACAGAACTTCCTGACAAGCCTGTTCGGCAACGGGAAACTGTCCGGGCTGATAGCCCAAGTTTTGATACACCGGTTGTAAGTGTAAGGGTAAGGGATAATACACCATTGAACTAATCCCTTTGACCTGTAGCCGATTGCGGACGGTATTGCGATCGGGGGATTGACTTTTAATGCGAATCGTGTATTGATTCCAAGTGCTAACGCCCCCTGCTGGCGCTTGAGGGCAAGTAATGTGGGGAAGCGGTTGTAAGAGTTGATGGTAGCGGGCGGCCAGTTGTCGGCGCTGCTGATTCCAGGCGGGCAGGTGTTTGAGTTTCGCCCGCAAAATCGCTGCTTGGATGGCATCTAAGCGGGAGTTAACGCCTACCGCTTCGTGAAGATAGCGTTCCTTGCTGCCATGTTCGCGCAACATTCTCACCGCCGCCGCGATCGCCGGATCGTGGGTTGTCACTGCCCCGCCATCGCCGCAAGCGCCTAAATTCTTAGTGGGGAAGAAGCTAAAACAGCCCACATGACCAATACTCCCTACCGTTTGCCCCGCCCACTCTGCCCCCGTGGCTTGGGCGCAATCTTCCACCACCGCCAACTGATGCGCCTGGGCGATCGCCATCAAGCGGGTCATATCTACAGGTTGTCCAAACAAGTGAACGGGTAACAGCGCCCGCGTCCGAGGGGTAATCGCCGCTTCAACCTGTTGCAGGTCTAAATTAAACGTTTGCGCCTCAATATCGACAAACACCGGCGTTGCACCCGCCAAAATAATCGCCTCTGCGGTTGCAATAAACGTAAACGGCGAGGTAATCACCTCATCGCCCGGCCCAATATCCAACGCCCGCAACGCCAAAAACAAGGCATCGGTGCCAGAATTGCACCCCACGCACTCTGAGGTTCCTACCGACTGAGCGAATTCGGCTTCAAACGCTTCAACGACAGGCCCACCAATATAGCGCCCAGAAGCTAGCACCTCCAACACAACGGGAGCCACTTCTGAGGCGATCGCTTCGTACTGCTGCTTTAAATCAACGGGAGGAATATTGTTCACTCGCTTACACCACAGGTTTTAACCTATCGAAACCAATCCAACTTGCACTGTTTGCCATTATGTCACGGCTAATTTACCGATCCAAAATTTCCTTGACAAGCCAATCATGACGATCAGACGCTAAGATTTGTTTGCCAAGCTAATGAGCAAGCCATTATCCTGCTTAAGGTTGTTTGCTTGACCCAGTACAAACCTTTGGGACTGCGGACAGATCAGAACCTATGCGAAACTTCCGATATATTTTTGGTGTGAGTGTCAGTGCTGCTCTTGCTTTGAGTAGTAACAACACAGATTCGGCTGCGCTGAATTCTCTCAAAACCGAGACGCTTCAGCCAACTCCTGCGATCGCTCAATCTCAGATCCCTGAAGCGAGCGAAATTGCCAACCCAGCGCCTCTATTATTGGCGCAAGCAACCTCACCAGAAACCTCTGGCGGAGCGTTGCAACCCCGACTGGCGGTTTCAGAACCCGAACAAATTCAAACCCCAGTGCTGGCAGCCGCTAGCCCGGTGGCTCCAGTCGTTTCAGTTCAGCCCCAGACGGCTGTCTCTCCACCCTTACAGGCAGCTAGGGTGACTCAATCTCCTGCGGTTCAACCGCAAGCGCAAGCAGAAGTTACCCCCGTTCAACTGCAAGCGCAAGCAGAAGTTACTCCCGTTCAACCGCAAGCGCAAGCAGAAGTTACTCCCGTTCAACCGCAAGCGCAAGCAGAAGTTACCCCCGTTCAACCGCAAAATCCAGCATCTATCGCGTCAGGAACGTCACCTGCTCAGGTACCGGGTATAGCTCCCTTCGCCCCAGAACGCCCCAGTGTCGCTCAATCACCCGATTCGCTGTACCTCGATCCAGATGCTAACCCTTTATTGTTTCCCACCCGACCGGAAGAGGTGCGTCTAGAGGGAACTCAACCCTTAACCCTCGAACAAGCGCTAGAGTTGGCCCGGCGGAATAATCAGGAGTTGCAAGTCGCTCGCCTAGAATACGAACGCGCTAGAGCAGTGGTGCGCCAAGCCCTGGCGGCGGAATACCCCACCCTGACATTACAAGGGGATGCCAGCCGACAACAATCTCCCGGCGGACAAATTGCGGCGTCGGGTTCTCCTCCTGGAGGCCCGAATCCTGATGCACCGACGAATACGCTTTCAGGGACATTGCAACTCAGCTATGACTTGTATACGGGGGGATTGCGATCGGCAAACATCCGAGCCGCCGAGCGACAGCAGCGCGTCACTGAGTTAGAGGTGGAGCGGTTAGGCGAGCAGTTGCGCTTGGATGTGACTGAGGATTATTACAACTTGCAGGAGGCTTTAGAGCAAATTCGCATTCGCCAGCAGTCGGTGAATAATGCTTTACGCAGTTTGCAAGATGCTCAAGCCTTAGAGCAGGCTGGGGTTGGCACCCGGTTTGCGGTTCTGCAAGCCCAGGTGCAGTTCGCTAACGAGCAACAGCGGTTAACCGAAGCGATCGCTCAATTGCGAACGGCTCGCCGTCAATTAGCTCGCCGCTTGAGCATTCCCCAGTTTGTCGATCTCACCGCCGCCGATCCGGTTCAAATTGCCGGCCGTTGGGAATTGCCGTTAGAAGATAGCATTGTTCTGGCGTTTCAAAATCGGGCCGAACTCGAACAGCAATTGGTGCAGCGAGAGTTGAATGAAGCTCAACGTCGCGCTGCTTTGTCGGCTCGCAACCCCCGCGTTAGTCTGTTTGCCAACTACAACGTTCTGAGAACCTCCTCAGACGACGCGTTGGCAACGACCGGAACGGGGGATGGCTATACGTTGGGAGCGCGGGTGAACTGGAACTTGTTTGATGGCGGTGAAGCCAGAGCCAGAGCCAGACAGGAAGAGGCAGATATTGCGATCGCGGAAACCAATTTCGCCAACAACCGCAATCTCGTTCGCCTGCAAGTGGAGCAATCTTACTTTGAGTTGGTTTCAACGTTTGAAAATATTCAAACAGCCTCGATTGCCCTTGAACAAGCCCGTGAAGCCCTGCGGCTAGCGCGGTTGCGTTTCCAGGCAGGGGTTGGAACGCAAACTGAAGTGATTGATGCGGAGACGGAGCTAACCTTGGCTGAATTTAACCGCATTCAGGCAGTTTTGGGTTATAACCGCTCCCTGGCTCGTCTCCAGCGCGCAATTAGTAACTTCCCCAGTTTGGCAACAGCCGCTACTCCATAATTGTCCTCATTATGGATTTTGGGTCAGTTCGAGTTGCTGCAACCGATCGAGTTTAAAGATGGACTCCGCCGTACACAGTCGTTCAAGTGCTTGCTCGGCGCTAATTAAGCGCTTGAGCACCACTTGACCGATGGTATGAGTCTGGGCGTCTGTTGAGGTCGCCTGCGGCTTCACTTCTACCATTAGCACTGCGTCTTCGACACGGTACAGCCAAAGCTTTTCGCCTTGTTCAACTAGCCCAACGTTTAACTGTTCAATTTTTGGCTCTCGCCGCCATGCGGCTTTGTTCCAAAGTCCGCCAAATTCCCAAACCCGACCCACTGTCCACCCATCTGATAGAAAAAAGTATTTCAAGGCTCAACTCCCATCCGTACAACATCAAAGGATAACTTAGACCACTGCTTAGTCTCTCACCCCTGGCTGCAAGCCGTATAGCCTAAAGTTGCCGATTGAGTCCTGTTCGTCGAACCCCAAGCGCTAGACTAGACTATGTTGCTGCTGGATGCTCGCTCATGTCCAAGGTTAAGTCTTCTATGAATTATCCGGTTAGCCTTCGGGTTGACCAAGTTGACCGCTATCATGGCGTTGAGGTGGCAGATCCCTATCGCTGGCTAGAAGATCCCAATTCTGAGGAAACTCAGGCTTGGATTGAAGCGCAAAATCAGGTGACGTTTGACTATCTTCAGCAAATTCCCATTCGCCAAAAGCTGAAACAGCGCCTGACGCAACTGTGGGATTACGAGAAGTATGGCGTGCCGTTTAAAGAGGGCGATCGCTATTTCTATTTCAAAAATGACGGCTTGCAAAATCAAAGCGTTTTATATGTCCTCGACAGTCTAGAGGGCGAACCGAGAGTTTTGCTCGATCCTAATCAACTTTCAGACGATGGTACAGTTGCTCTATCGGGAATTGCCATTAGCAACAATGGTCAATTGATGGCCTATGGTTTGTCGGCTTCGGGTTCCGATTGGCAAGAGTGGAAAGTCCGCAATGTCGAAACCGCAGAAGACTTAAGCGACCATCTAAAATGGATTAAATTTTCGGGTGCTTCTTGGACAAAAGACGGTAAAGGTTTTTTTTACAGTCGCTACGACGAACCCCAAGAATCAACTCAATTTAAAGATATTAATTATTATCAAAAACTCTACTATCATCGCTTGGATACTCCTCAAAGCGATGATATTTTAATTTACGATCGCCCCGATGAAAAAGAGTGGGGATTTAGCGGCGAAGTTAGCGAAGACGGACGTTATTTGATTATTAGCGTTTGGATGGGGACAGATTCTAAGAATCTTTTGTTTTATCAGGATTTGTCGGTTCCAGAATCTCCAGTTGTAGAATTAATTAATCAATTTGAAGCCAGTTATAGCTTTATTGATAACGAGGGTTCTTGCTTTTGGCTGCGAACCGATCTCGATGCTCCTCGCGGTCGATTAATTGCCATTGATACTGAAAAACCTCAACAAGAATATTGGCAAGAAATCATCCCTGAAACAGAACAAGTTTTAGAAAGCATTGGATTGCTAAATCAGAGTTTTGTTGCCCTTTATCTGCAAGATGCCCATACTCTAGTTAAAGTCTTCGATCTAGACGGTTCCTTGATTCGAGAGATTGATTTACCCGGAATTGGTTCGGCGGGTGGATTTAGCGGGAAGCGGTGCGATCGCGAAACCTTTTTCAGCTTTACCAGCTTCACTACCCCTCCCACCATCTATCGCTACAATATGGTAACAGGAGAAAGTACCATCTTTCGCCAACCGCAAGTCGATTTTAATCCCGACGACTACGAAACCCAACAGGTGTTTTATCTCAGCAAAGATAAAACCCAAATTCCCATGTTTATTACCTACAAAAAAGGTTTAAAGCGGGCGGGCGATAACCCAACGTATCTTTACGGTTATGGGGGATTTAATATTTCTTTAACACCCAGTTTTTCAGTCAGTAACATTGTCTGGATGGAACTGGGTGGCGTTTTTGCCGTTGCCAATTTGCGAGGCGGCGGTGAATATGGAGAAGCTTGGCACCAAGCCGGAATGCGACTGAATAAGCAAAACGTCTTTGATGACTTTATTGCAGCCGCTGAATGGTTGATTTCTAATCGCTATACCAACCCCAGCAAATTAGCTATTGGAGGCGGAAGTAATGGGGGATTATTGGTAGGGGCTTGCATGACTCAACGCCCCGAATTATTCGCCGCCGCCCTTCCCGCAGTCGGCGTTATGGATATGTTACGTTTTCCTCAATTTACCATTGGTTGGGCGTGGTGTTCCGATTACGGTTCCCCCGACAACCCAGAAGAATTTCAGGCACTTTACGCCTATTCTCCCTTACACAATCTCAAACCCGGTACCGCTTATCCTGCCACTTTAATTACAACCGCCGATCGCGACGATCGCGTCGTTCCTGCCCATAGTTTCAAATTTGCAGCAGCTTTGCAAGCTGCCCATCAGGGAGAAAACCCCGTATTAATTCGCATTGAAACCAAAGCTGGACATGGGGCGGGTAAACCAACCACAAAGATTATCGAAGAAGCGGCTGATAAGTGGGCTTTTTTAGTCAAAACTTTAGAGGTTCCCGTTTCAGATTCTCTAAGCTAAACTGCCACCTTCAGACCGTAACTTTGAAAAATCGCGATCGCGCTTTCCACTAACTCCGATGATGCAGGTGGGGTATCCTTCAGTTGATACTCATACCCCAACTGTTCCCACTTGTACTCGCCCATCTTATGGAACGGTAGCACCTCTAGGCGTTCCACATTGGTGAATTGCGCCACAAACTCAGCCAAGCCGCGCATATTCTCCGGATCGTCCGTTAGATGAGGAACTAATACAAACCGTATCCAAGCAGGTTTGTGAATTTCGTTTAAGTATTTCGCAAAGTCCAAAGTCGGTTGAATGGCAACGTGGGTGACTTTAAAGTAAGTTTCTGGGTTAAACGACTTAATATCCAGTAACACAAGATCCGCGTACTCCAGAACGGGTTTAGCCGCCTCTAAAGTAGTGTAACCCGACGTATCCAAAGCCGTATGAATGCCCAACTCATGGCAGCGACGAAAGATTTCTCGGACAAATTCCGGTTGCATCAGGGGTTCTCCCCCCGTCACCGTAACGCCGCCTCCCGAAAAGCGCATATAGGAACGATATTTTTGAATCTCGTCGATCAGTTCGTCAACTGTTACTGGCTTCCCGTCAGTAATATTGCGACAGTCCGGATTATGGCAATATAAGCAGCGTAGCGGACAGCCTTGTGTAAAAATTACAAAACGAATTCCAGGGCCATCTACAGTTCCACAGGTTTCAACAGAGTGGATTTTTCCAGTAGTCGTCATCTTTAAGTGCTTCTCTAAGTGCTTCTCTAAGTGCTTCTCTAAGTGCTGAGTGTAAAGTGCTGTTGCTTT